>NZ_PNCV01000328.1:0-367 GCF_005886925.1 Pseudoalteromonas sp. S3260 | reverse complement strand
AGTCGCTGCCTTCAGCATAAACAACTCAGTACAAGCGCAACAAGTGGCGTTAGAACAATGCCAATGTAATGGCTCCGCCTCTACCTACGACATCGATATGAAGCAAGCCTGTAACCACCAAGCCCAACAGTCTTGGTTCGCATGGTTGACTGGCGACAGCCGCAGCGCACAATTTCACTACCTCGATTTACTCGAACTATTGACCCGCGCCGACAACAAGTCTCGCCAATTCTCAAGCAAATCTTACTAAGTCACGACTCTACTTATGTGGTCGCAACTGCAAAGCGTTATCGCCGCATTTTTTGGGGTTCAAAGTAATGCCAAGCGTGAGCATGACTTTAAGCACCATAATCCAAAAGTGCTTATT
>NZ_PNCV01000327.1:0-278 GCF_005886925.1 Pseudoalteromonas sp. S3260 | reverse complement strand
GCGTATTGCATCAGGCGTTGGATCCATTTGCATTTGTGCGTTATTTGACAGGTTTTTAATGTTTGATTTTTTGAGTGCTAATTTCTTCACAATTAGTGCTTATTCAAAGGCTCACCCGATTTTATTGAACTCATATGGTGCGAACTCATTGGCTCGCCGGGTTTTATGGCGCTTTTAGAGTGCTCGGGCTGGGGTAAGGTTGTCTCCTCAGCCATTACTACAGTAGAGGCATCTTGCCCTACCGTCGGGACAGGCCCACTTAGGCTGCTTTCGGTATT
>NZ_PNCV01000326.1:0-266 GCF_005886925.1 Pseudoalteromonas sp. S3260 | reverse complement strand
AGCTAGCCATTTATTTGAGAGGTTATAAGCTAATCGCTGCGGGACAGTAACAATACAGATTTTTACTTCAAGGCTGTGAAGAGCGAGAAACAAACAGCTACTCTAAATCATTATTGGACAGAAACACGTTAGAGTATTTATTCGGTAACGCCTCGTTAAGAGGCAATAAAATAGTTGGCTAAAGTTAGCGACGAAGGAGCAAAAGCCAACTGTTTTTGGCCTTTTGAACGATTTGTTATGCGAATTCCATGCGATACTCTTCAAGT
>NZ_PNCV01000325.1:0-262 GCF_005886925.1 Pseudoalteromonas sp. S3260 | reverse complement strand
TCTATTAATATGAAAGTGAAGTTTGATATTGGTGGATATTTTGAAAAGCTATAGTGTTTTAGGAATACCTGTGTACAACGGTTCTATTGAAACTGCTGTAAATGAAATGTTGCTACAGTTAGAATCGGGTGACATGCATAGTAATCGCTGCATTAGTGCCACTGGAGCGCATGGAATTATTGAAGCGCAATACAATCCACCGTTTAGGGAAATACTGCAATCTTTTTATTGGAATCTACCGGATGGAATGCCTACGGTATGG
>NZ_PNCV01000324.1:0-395 GCF_005886925.1 Pseudoalteromonas sp. S3260 | reverse complement strand
GCGCATGTAGCGTACTTCTTTCATGCGTGGTGCATTATAAATACGCCCTTGTGGGTCCACGCCAATGTAACGCACGGTATGTAAAAACTCAGTCTCTTGAGGGTAGAGCTGGTAAGCCAATTCGATATCTTGGGCATCGCCTAAGTAGTGACTGCGTTTGCTAATAGCGTGTATTTGCTTTTCGAGTCGGTTGTTGCCGTTAAGATCTACACCGACCGCTTGCTCGGAGATAGAAGCCGTACTCAATTGCTCTAAGCCCTTAATGGCGATCTCCACTAAGCTTAGGTTGGCAATGTATACATCTTGATTATATTGCCCGTTAAGTTCACGAAAGGGAGCACCAAGGCGGATCATCACATCACCGGTGGAGCCGTTGGTGGGCCAAAAGGTGCTAG
>NZ_PNCV01000323.1:0-325 GCF_005886925.1 Pseudoalteromonas sp. S3260 | reverse complement strand
CGAATTTATCCACCGTGTTTTTGGCGGCCACTTTAGTGCTAAAGATTATCGTACCTGGGCGGGGACGCGAATGGCGGTGCGCTTTGCCCACGTAGCAGCAGAGCAAGTACAGGCGCACCCAAGGCGCAAATTTAAGTCTCAACTGGTTAAACTCGTCGCCAAGCAATTAGGCAATACCGCGAACATTTGCGAACAGTATTATATTCACCCGAAGGTGTTAGAACACCTCAGCGAACACTATGAAAATGAACACCCGTTTGCGCATTTTGACGCGACACCGCGCTCTTTGGCAGGGGAGTTAGACATGGATGAGAGGCATGCGTTA
>NZ_PNCV01000322.1:0-337 GCF_005886925.1 Pseudoalteromonas sp. S3260 | reverse complement strand
AAGAAAACCCAAGTCAAAAAGACAAAGATAAGGTGTAGCCACCCATGGGCATGTGGGAATTATTGGTGGTGTTCGTTGTAGGCCTTATTGTACTTGGCCCCGAACGCTTACCTGTGGCCATTCGAACGGTAAGCCGCTGGGTAAAAACAGCCAAAGGCATGGCCAACAATATTTCTGCACAGGTCAACGAGGAACTGCGTGTACATGAGCTACATCAGAACCTTAAAAAGGCTGAGCAGCAAAATATGGAAAACCTTCCTGACGATGTAAAAGACTCGGTGGCAGAGCTGCATAAAGCGGCGCAATCAGTCACTCGCAGTTATGACAACGCACCAAA
>NZ_PNCV01000321.1:0-277 GCF_005886925.1 Pseudoalteromonas sp. S3260 | reverse complement strand
AAGGTTTTAATATAAAGCTGCTCTACTTACTCTCTCGCCCAAGGAGTACGACGTAAGAACTTCAGCGATGATTTCACCGAGGGGTCATTCTTAAAGCTATTAATATTGATGTGCTGCGCTAGCACCTGCCAGCCATAATGCTCGACTAGACGAGTCACTATTTGTTCCAGCTTAACGCCATGCAGGGGGTTATTGGGTTGGTTATCCATTGTACTTAGCCTTTTAATCAGGGCGCAATTGGCCTCATAGCGCTAAGAATACCACGCAATGCACAGCG
>NZ_PNCV01000320.1:0-349 GCF_005886925.1 Pseudoalteromonas sp. S3260 | reverse complement strand
ATACCTGGGCCGAGGGCGAGCTCAATAGCTATTTACTCTCTATCTCTAGCCATATCCTCAAGTTAGCAACCAAGGACACTCCACCGCTGGTCGATTTAATCGATAACAAGGTGGGCGCCAAGGGCACCGGCTTATGGACGGCACAAAATGCCTTGGAGCTTGGTATTGCCGTGCCATCACTTGTTGCTGCGGTGCAGGCACGCCACTTAACTAATACCGGTGATACCCACGCGGCTAAAGAAATGACCTATGCCGCAAAGCAAACGGACAGTATCGATATTGATATTGACCAGTTGCAGCAAGCGTTTCATTTAGCGAGCCTGCTTTGCTACCGCCAAGGCTTGGCACT
>NZ_PNCV01000319.1:0-320 GCF_005886925.1 Pseudoalteromonas sp. S3260 | reverse complement strand
CGCGACAGTGAGGGGTCTGAGGAGCAATCTAGCGAGCAGCAGCAACAGCAGCGCGAGCAGGAACAGCAACAAATCCAAGAGCTTGCAGAACGTGACCGTGAAGTTCGAACCCACGAACAAGCCCATGCCTCGGTAGGGGGTCAATATGCCGGCTCACCGAGCTACGACTATCAACGTGGTCCAGATGGCAAAAATTACGCGGTGGGTGGAGAAGTACAAATAGATGTGGGCGAAGTACCGGGCGACCCACAAGCAACCATCGAGAAGATGCAGCAGGTACGCTCAGCGGCGTTGGCGCCAGCTGAGCCCTCCGGTGCTGA
>NZ_PNCV01000032.1:0-9005 GCF_005886925.1 Pseudoalteromonas sp. S3260 | reverse complement strand
TAAAGAGAGATGGTATCTACAAAACCATTTTGAACCACAGAGTACACTGAGGCGCTTCGCGCTACACAGAGAAAAAAAGCAAATAAAACATGTATTTAATCATTTTCTCTGTGTGCTCTGCACCCTCTGTGGTAGATAGAATCACTAAAAAGACGCGGAATAAATCCGCTGCTACACCAGTCAATCTTAACCCGTTTCTCGCAGCTCGTCGCCCTTGAACTTAAACCAATCCTGCACGGCATAATGCCTCGCCTCTCGCAGCCCGTCGCCCGTCGCCCGTGAACTTTCACCTTTCGCCTACTTTTAATCAGGCATAAAAAAACCGCTTATTAAGCGGTTTTTATCTAACATTTACGGGTTATTTTATAACGCGTAAATGTGAGCCTTTTTTCTTTTCAGGCTTAGGATCAGGTGTTTCATCAACTAGTTCAGGTGATGAATCGACACTTTCAAGCTCTGGAGCAAAATCGTCTTCGTCCTCTAAAAACTCATCTGCAGTAAAGACTGTGCCTTCGCCATTTTCGCGTGCATATATTGCAAGTACAGCCCCTAAAGGCACGTACACTTGCATTGGCTGACCGCCAAAGCGTGCGTTAAAGCTAAGCTGAGAATTATCTAACGAAAACTGCGTAACCGCTGAAGGGCTTATGTTCAATACAATCTGGCCATCTTGAACAAACTGTGTTGGCACTTGCACTGCAGGAAAATCAGCATTAACCACTAAGTGTGGCGTGCATTCGTTATCAACAATCCAATCAAAAAAAGCGCGTAGTAAATAAGGACGATTAGAAGTCATTATAAACGGATCTCACGCTCTGCTTCAGTTAAAGAAGCTTGGAATGATTCACGTTCAAATAAACGGATCATATACTCTTTAAGTTCTTTAGAGCCTGCACCATTAAGCTCAATACCAAACTCAGGTAAACGCCATAATAGTGGAGCTAAGTAACAATCAACCAAGCTAAACTCTTCACTCATAAAGTAAGGCGCTTCACTAAAGATCGGTGCTATTGCAAGTAATGCTTCTGTCAGCTCTTTACGCGCTTGCGCTGCTTCAGACGTGTTGTTAATGATTTTTTCAGCTAGGCTGTACCAATCAGTATCAATACGGTGCATCATTAAACGACTACGACCACGCATGACCGGGTATACAGGCATTAGTGGAGGATGAGGAAAACGTTCATCAAGGTATTCCATGATGATGTTTGCCTGATATAAACCAAGCTCACGGTCAATCAGTGTTGGCACTGTGCCGTAAGGGTTAATTTCGTGAAGTGCTTCTGGCAGATTATCCTTTTCAGCCATATGAATATCTACACTTACACCTTTTTCAGCAAGTACAATGCGTACTTGGTGGCTATACATACAGTTAGCACCAGAAAAAAGGGTCATTACAGGGCGCTTATTGGCAGCTACGGCCATGCCTACCTCCATTAAATAACTAAAACAGCAATAGGGGCTTAAGCCCCTATTGCAAAATTACCTTTAAATATGTTCAAACTTAATGAACATCTCTCCAGTATTCTTTCTTCAGCATAAATGCCAAGATAAATAGAATCACTAAGAATCCAAGTACCTTAATACCTAGCGCTTCCGATTCGAGACGTGTAGGTTCACCTACATACTCTAGGAAATTCGTTAAATCACGAACTGCTTGGTCATATTCATCTACACTTAATTCACCCGTACCATCTGTTTCTGTACCAGTAATATGAGTGGTTGTTTTACCATCTACTGTTACTTCTTCAGTAATTGCAGTAGGAACACCTTGCAACTCTTGAAGAACATGTGGCATACCCACCGATGGGAATAACGTATTATTTACGCCAAACGGACGAGATTCATCTTTGTAAAACGATTTTAAATAGGTGTAAATCCAATCACTGCCACGCACACGCGCAACATTAGTTAGATCCGGCGGAGCCGCACCAAACCATTTTGCAGCATCTTCTTTCTTCATTGCATTATTGATATGACTACCTACTTTTGAACCATCAAAAATAAGTTGCTCTTGACCAATCTCTGTTGGAATACCAATATCGCGGAAAGTACGTTCATAACGTTGATACTGCATTTGGTGACAACCAAGACAGTAGTTCATGAACAACTTTGCGCCACGTTGCAAAGAAGGTTGATCAGATATATCGTTACCCGCTTCCATTAGAGGAACTGACGGGCCTGCCGCCATTGCAGGTAAAACGTTTACTGATAAAGCAAATAAACCTATTAATAGCTTTTTCATCATTTCGTTAACCTCTCAGGCAATGGCTTAGTTTTTTCATTCTTACTGTAAACGAATAACAGTACGAAGAACATAAAGTAAGTCACAGTACAGACTTGCGAAACAATCGTTTTAAAATCAGTTTGTGGTGTAGCACCAACCCAACCTAAAAGAACGAAAGTAACTACAAAGCCTGCAATGTTCCATTTGTGGAAACCACAACGGTAACGAACTGAACGAACCGAACCACGGTCAATCCAAGGCAATAATGCTAGCACGACAATAGATGCACCCATTGCTGCAACACCCATTAGCTTGTCTGGAATCGCACGTAAGATTGCATAAAACGGCGTAAAGTACCAAACAGGGAAAATATGCGCTGGTGTTTTAAGTGGGTTTGCCGGTTCAAAGTTTGGCGCTTCTAGGAAGAAACCACCCATTGCAGGCATAAAGAACACCACCCAACAGAACAAGATTAAGAAGCCAACCACACCCACAATATCTTTTACTGTGTAATAAGGGTGGAACGGTATCGCATCAATAATGTCTTTTTTATCTGTGTAGTATTCATGGAACTTAAATTTAGGCTTGTCTTCTTCAGCCACGGTTCCTTTTTTACGTTTGTTATCAATACCGTCAGGGTTGTTAGAACCCACTTCGTGCAATGCAACAATGTGTAAAAATACTAAGATAACAATAACCAATGGCAGTGCTATTACATGTAATGCAAAGAAGCGGTTAAGCGTTGCACCTGAAATTACATAGTCACCACGAATCCACAGTGTTAAGTCATCACCAATAACCGGGATTGCCCCGAATAATGAAATGATTACCTGTGCACCCCAGAACGACATTTGGCCCCATGGTAATAAGTAACCCATGAATGCTTCAGCCATTAGGGCTAAGAAAATGAACATACCGAATAACCACAGTAATTCACGTGGTTTTTGGTAAGAACCGTAGATCATGCCACGGAACATGTGCATGTAAACAACGATGAAAAACGCAGATGCACCCGTTGAATGCAAATAACGTAATAACCAACCGTACTCTACATCACGCATGATGTATTCTACTGATGCAAATGCACCTTCAGCAGATGGTACATAGTTCATCGTTAACCAAATACCTGTAAGTATTTGGTTTACTAGTACTAACATAGCTAGAGAGCCGAAGAAGTACCAGAAGTTAAAGTTTTTCGGTGCTGGATACTGTGCAATGTGCATGTTCCAAACACGTGTCATTGGGATACGGTCGTCTATCCACTCAACAATTTTACCAAACATTAGGCCACCCCTTGTTCTTCGCCCACTAAAATAGTGGTCTCATCAAGAAAAGTATATGGTGGAATTTCTAAATTTAATGGTGCAGGTACCGATTGGAATACACGGCCAGCCATATCAAACTTAGAACCGTGACATGGACAGTAAAAACCGTCATCAGTCCCTTCCACTTTCTCACCAAAGCCACCTTGTAAAAAGCTAGGTGAACAACCCAAATGCGTACAAATACCTACAGCGACAAAAATCTCTGGGCGTAATGAACGGAAATCATTGGTTGATGATTCTAATTGTTGTGGCTCTTGCGATTGCGGATCACGAAGTTGACCTTCATGTTCTTTCATCTGCTCAAGCATTTTTGGGGTCCGTGATACAACCCATACAGGTTTACCACGCCACTCGACACGTATTAATTGTCCTGGCTCAAGTTTGCTGATATCTACTTCTACAGGCGCACCCGCAGATTTAGCTCGCTCACTTGGATTCCAAGACGCAATAAAAGGAACAGCAGCCCCAGCCGCACCAACACCACCAACAACAGAGGTAGCTATGGTTAAAAAGCGACGTCGGCCATTGTCTACAGGCGCATTGCTCATCCACTTATCTCCACTATGATTCTCAACACTTGCTATATTGAGAACATCAGTTACAGCAGGTTAATTTTTCGAATTTTAAAAGAGAAACGATCATAATTAAAACCCTTGTTTAAAACAAGGTTATTCACAGCCTCCTGCTCGAATAATCCTGACTTGCTCAAATAGTTGATTAAGTAAGCTCGAGTATGAAACCAAATGACTATAGTATCGCTTCCGTAAAAACAATTTGTAAACAAGTACAATCTCACCAACTAAGTACAGTAACCACTGAATTTGGCGACATTAAACTCATTCACTTTATTTGCCCGCCAATTGTAGCAAAAAAATTCACCAATTAACTGATGGATTTAAACTAATTGCGATAATTATTTAACTTTTTTTGCGTTAGTCGGTCATTTTTAAGCTTTCGTTCAATAAATACGCATACTTGGCCTATTTTGATCAAGCTAATGTCGACATTAGTCTTAAAGGGAAAGGTTTTAGGTTTTAGGTTTTAGGTTTTAGGTTTTAGGTTTTAGGTTTTAGGTTTTGAGCTTTAGGTTGTTCTGGATCTTTGTCTTCCTGATACCTAATACCTTTATCTTCCTAATACCTTTTATTTAATCTAAAAACAAAAAACCCAGCATAAGCTGGGTTTTTGAATTCTTGATAACGTAAAAATTAACGTTTTGAGAACTGTGGACGCTTACGCGCTTTCTTAAGACCCACTTTCTTACGTTCAACTTTACGTGCATCACGAGTAACGAAACCTGCTTTACGAAGTTGTGGACGTAGTGACTCGTCAAACTCCATAAGTGCACGAGTGATACCGTGACGGATAGCACCAGCTTGACCAGTAGTACCACCACCGGCAACGGTGATGTGAAGGTCAAATTTTTCAGTCATGTCTACAAGCTCAAGAGCTTGACGAACAACCATGCGTGCTGTTTCGCGACCAAAGTACTCTTCTAAAGAGCGCTTGTTGATTACGATGTTACCAGTGCCTGGGCGTAAGAATACGCGAGCACTTGAACTTTTACGACGACCTGTACCGTAGTATTGATTTGCCATGATAGTGCTCCTTAAATGTCTAGAACCTGAGGCTGTTGTGCAGCATGGTTATGCTCAGTACCCGCGTAAACTTTAAGTTTGCGGAACATAGCGCGGCCTAAAGGACCACGTGGCAACATGCCTTTAACAGCTTTTTCGATGATCATTTCAGGCTTTGCAGCTTGAAGTTTATCAAAAGTAGTAGACTTAAGACCACCTGGGAAACCAGAGTGAGCGTAGTACACTTTATCTTTGAATTTGTTACCAGTAACAGTAACTTTCTCAGCGTTGATAACGATGATGTAATCACCAGTATCTACGTGTGGTGTGTACTCAGCTTTGTGCTTACCGCGTAGGCGATGAGCGATTTCAGTAGCGATGCGACCTAAAGTTTTATCTTCAGCGTCAACTACGTACCAGTCACGTTTTACTGTTTCTGGTTTAGCAACAAACGTTTTCATTTATAAAAATCCAATGTTTTTCAATTAAAACCACAGGTAGTTATTATTAACTACCGCTCTAAGTATGCTACAACCCCTTCGAGTTTTAGACTTTTTCGCCGCTCACAAGTGGCTAAACTATATGAGGACATAGAACGCAACGTGGCAGACGCGGGAGTATACCAGCACTTAAACGACATTGCTACCGGCCGGTTGTTTTTTCCGCAAAAAGTTTTAGGTTTTAGGTTTTAGGTTTTAGGTTTTAGGTTTTAGGTTTTAGGTTTTATCAAAAATAACCATAAAATTAGTGTGGGTAATTAAAATAGCTTAAACAATTTAAATCTCTCAGATTCGTTCTTTAATTTTAGAGATTAAGCTCGATAGCATCTTTGATAACTCAGATGTTTCACACAACCAAAGTTGGCCGACATTCGAATCAATATAGTTTATATCAATACCTATATAAATTTGTGTTCTAGCTTCAGCTAAAGAAGAACGAGCAATATCTAAAAAACGCACTTTTTCTCTGTCACTATCTCGTGTCATTCCCTCAGCAATATTACTAGGTACAGACAATCCTGCGCGTGTTAACTGATCTCGAAAACCAAAATCTTTTGTTATTGTTGGATTTTTATATATATCTGCACTTAAACGAGCAGCTCGCTTCCATACCTCTAAACTTTCAAAATTCATCATATCTATTATCCTTAATGATATATTTTGAGCTTAGTTTTTATTTAATAAAATACAACCTAAATTTTGCTCTTAATCTCTACCTAACACCTAATGCGCGGCATAAAGCCCCGCATACGCTCAATCCTTGCAATGTACGTGGCTTACTAAAACCTGCTCTTTTACCTTTAACCAAACACCTGCACGACATAAATACCCACCTAATTTTAATCCAAACACCGTGCTTGGCTTAATCTCTACCTAAAACCTTTAAATTTATTTTGCACCACAGAGTGCACAGAGGCGCCTCGCGGAAAGAGAACGCCATAGGTTTGAGATTTGAGGTTTTCCTATTACCTAGTTCCTAATACCTAACACCTAATTACTTCTGACACACCTCACAAAAAACGGTACTGCGTTGCCCTAAACGAATTTCGGTTAATTCGGTATCGCAATTTACACAGGGCTGGCCTTTTCGGCCATACACTAATAGCTGTTGCGCAAAGTAGCCTGGCTTACCGTCACTTTGGGCAAAGTCTTTTAACGTTGTGCCGCCTTGGGTAATTGCAGCGGCTAAGGTGTCTTTTATAATTGGGATTAACGCTTGGTAGCGTTTAAGGCTTACTTTACCGGCTTCTTTTCGCGGATCGATACCCGCTTTAAATAACGACTCGTTAGCATAAATATTACCGACCCCCACCACAACGGCGTTATTCATAATAAACTGCTTAACGGGCACTTTTTTATTACGTGATTGCTCATAAACACGTTTAGCAAAAAAGTCATCAGTGAGTGGTTCAGGGCCTAATTTAGCAAGTAGCTTATGCTCTTCATTGGGTGCTTGCCATAAACAACAACCAAAGCGGCGTGGATCATTTAAACGCAGCGCCTTATTGTTCGCTAAAATAAACTCAACATGGTCGTGTTTTTTAAGTGGCTCGGTTTTATTTACAACGCGCAAGTTCCCTGACATCCCTAAGTGCAATATAGCCGCCCCAAGCTCACATTCTAATAGCAAGTATTTTGCGCGGCGTTCAATACTGCTAACCACCAACCCTTCAAGTTGGTATACCTCATCTGGCACAGGCCAGCGCATACTGGCATTATGAATGTTTACCTTAGTAACGACTTGGTTTAGCACATGGGGGGTAATGCCCATGCGGCTAACTTCTACTTCTGGTAATTCAGGCATTTATAAAACTCACTATGAAAAGGTAAAACTAGGAAATAATTGCTTGGCAGTGCTTAAATCAAGCAACATTAGCCGCTGACTGGTTTTCTCGAGAAGATAATACTCACCATTTGCTTTATATAATAAGTACATCCAAGGTAGGGGCTCACCGGCGAGTTCAAACGTCGCTGCCGATAGTGGCTTATTAATATCAAGCGCATCAGGTGTGGCTGTTGTCATTAACGCTGTATTTTGCCATAAATAAACAAGCTCACTAAGTTGCTGCTCTGAACCTTGCCAACTAAGCGGTACCTCTTTGATCAAAGCAGTAGTACGCCAGCTTGTACCAATGCGCTCAATTTTTTGGTCGCTAAATTCAAGTGTTAACACAAAGCTTTGCACAGGAAGTAGTGGCTGCAGTTGCGCCTGCGTTTCATCGGATCCAATCTTTTTATGAAGACCATTTAAAAAGAAGATCATGATCAACATAGAAAAAATAATAACATTGTTCCAACCTTTGCGGCTTAATCGCATATGCAGTTCCTAATTTATATAAGGTTTTCAAGTGTAACCAAAACTTAATTACACTGTCTATATGTTAAAACCCAAAGACTTTGCTAGAATATCGGCAAATTTTAAGGAGTTTAGACATGTCAATGTATGTAGTGGGCCATAAAATCCCAGATTCAGATTCAATATGTGGTGCAATTGCACTGGCTTATTTAAAAAACCAAATTGATGAGCCGGCAATTCCAACCCGCCTTGGTGAAGTATCACCAGAAACACAGTTTATTTTAGATAAATTTGGCTTCGAAGCACCTGAGCTTAAACTTAGCTACGCTGGCGAAGACGTTTACATTGTAGACCACACAGAAAAAACCCAAGCACCTGACGATATAGACCAAGCTCGCGTTGTTGGCGTAGTTGATCACCATAAATTAGGTGATTTAACCTCATCAACACCACTTGAGTGCTGGATCCGCCCTGTTGGTTGTTCTAACACCATTATTAAGATGATGTACGATTTTTATAACGTAGAGATCCCTAAAGATATTGCTGGCATTATGCTTTGCGCCATATTAAGCGACACGGTTATTTTTAAATCACCAACCTGTACCACAGCCGATATTAAATGTGTTGAAGCACTTGCAGAAATTGCAGGCATTGAAGACTTTAAAGAACTAGGCATGGACATGTTCCGCGTTAAATCAGCCGTTGAAGATACGCCAGTACGTGACTTAGTAATGCGTGACTTTAAAGACTTTAACATGAACGGTAACCTTGTTGGTATTGGTCAGTTAGAAGTTATTGACCTTGCGGTATTTGACGAGATTAAAGCCGACCTTGAAGCCGACATTGCCAAGCTTAAAGAAGAAGGCGGTCGTCATTCAGTATTTTTACTTCTGACCGACATTATGAAAGAAGGCTCACAAATGCTAATTGCATCAGACGACGCAAACCTAGTTGAGCAAGCCTATGGTGAAAAACCAGAAGACGGTAAAGTATGGCTAGACGGCGTATTAAGCCGTAAAAAGCAAGTAGTGCCCCCACTACAAGACGCTTTTAATAGCTAGATTCGAGGTTCGAGGTTCGAGG
>NZ_PNCV01000318.1:0-297 GCF_005886925.1 Pseudoalteromonas sp. S3260 | reverse complement strand
CAATAACCAGTTGCTTGCCACTGCATGAAGAAGTGTGTGCAACGCCTTGATAAATGGTTTTAGCTTCCTCTTCACCACTAATAACATTCACCGGGTGACCGAGAATCTCTTGCGCACGGTTCTTAAACTCTTCGGCGTTAGTGGCTAAGCGCAGCGTTGCCGTAGCAACAATGCACACCTGATGGGCAGGAATATCCTGCAAGCGTTCAGCAAATAAGGCTAAGCACTCCCAACCGCGCTCCATCGCCTCTTGGCTCAGGCACATTTGCGCGTCTAACCCTGCAGCAAGACGTACTT
>NZ_PNCV01000317.1:0-256 GCF_005886925.1 Pseudoalteromonas sp. S3260 | reverse complement strand
CATTAAGACTAATATGCTTTGCCAACGAATGCTCGTCAATGTCATCCGCTGATAATTCGCCTGCTTGTACTTGCTTCGCTAACTGTTGTGCGGCGTACCCTATATCCCATCGGCCCCCATAATTGGCGGCGATATTTAAGCGTAACCCGGTGTTTTCAGCAGTTAGTGACTCAGCTGCAGCTATTTTTTCTTGTAACTTGTTAGAAAAGCGACTCATGTCGCCAATTATGGATAATTTGACGTTATTTTTATGGAG
>NZ_PNCV01000316.1:0-267 GCF_005886925.1 Pseudoalteromonas sp. S3260 | reverse complement strand
ATCTATAACAAAGGATTTAATACCACACAATCGTTGGAATTTATAGAAGAAGAACTATCAGCTACCGACGAGCGCGATGAAATTGTAACATTTATTAGGGAGAGTGGCAGAGGCATTATCAAACGTTTTACCAAGGGATCAACAGACGATGAATAAAACGCAGATCACACTGCAAAATGCCGGTAAAAGATTCAATCGCGATTGGATCTTTCGCCAACTCAACTATTCCTTTGAATCCGGCAAATCTTACGCCATTACAGGATCTAA
>NZ_PNCV01000315.1:0-464 GCF_005886925.1 Pseudoalteromonas sp. S3260 | reverse complement strand
CTGTTACTTGGGTTGACCAAAGATTTTTTCAGGTCAAACTCAAGGACTTAGTCGTTGTGACCACTTACCAAAGTGAAGTCATTAATTTGAATTTCACCGATGCCTTCATTGCCCTTAGGGGTGACAACAAGTGGCACGACAGTGTCATCGTTATAAACCAGATGTGAAGTCATCTCGATATTGGCCATGTCGCCATTGACTATATCAGCGCGCAGCCATTCATAGTCACCGGCAGCAACAAGCTCATCATCGATAAGCGCAAACACATCATCACCAGTGTAGTCCAGTAAGTTTACCATCACGGGTTGATCTGGGTTCTCTGCAGAGCGGGTCTCAAAGGTTGGCATCTCACCATCACCCGCGTTTAAGGTAATGCTGTCAAAGGCAACCCACACTGCTTTAACGTTACTTACTGGCGCATCAGATACGCCTAACGAGAATTCTGCTTGTGTCGGCTCTGGGTT
>NZ_PNCV01000314.1:0-267 GCF_005886925.1 Pseudoalteromonas sp. S3260 | reverse complement strand
CACGTCGCTCTTCCGTTCTTTGACAGAGGGGCGCATCTAGTACGGTTGCGCCTAGTGGATGGCAATGGTAAACAGCTGGCCACTTCTGAACCTGTGACATTTTATCTGCATCGCCGTTCAGTGATCACAGGCCCTTAAGCTGCATATCACTCCGGGTTGCGCACCGATTGGGCAACCCGGCTAAATACTGCTAAGATAACTCGCACCAAATTGGTGCAATACCGAAATTAATAATGAAGCTTCCTCGTGATTTTTTCCAACAAATGT
>NZ_PNCV01000313.1:0-240 GCF_005886925.1 Pseudoalteromonas sp. S3260 | reverse complement strand
TGCATCAATAGTTGTACATGTTCATATGGCTAAACCACGATGTGCTCGTCAAACACGAAATGACAAATAAGGTAGATAGCTGCCACCAGCACTGGGGCATTTAAGAACAAGATCACCATCGCTACGCGGGTGAGCCAAACAGGTAGGTTATGACGTTTCGCAAACCCGGCACACACACCCGATAACTTCTTATCCAAGGCATCGCGATAAAAGCGTTGATAGCTAGAGTCTCGCATGGGA
>NZ_PNCV01000312.1:0-228 GCF_005886925.1 Pseudoalteromonas sp. S3260 | reverse complement strand
CCGGCCATGTTGAAAACCGCCTTGCGAATTTGGCCCAAAAGAGCCTCCAAGTATTTGCTGATGTGATTACCATGTATCAAGCGGGCTTATACGAAATACGCGATGGCAAGTTGGTGCCCGGCGCACTGGCCACCATTGGCAGTGAGCATGTCCTTATCGCGGATGATTTAATGCTACAAGATGTGTACACCTCTAAGGCTGTACTCTCTCCGGCGAACTTTATCGACA
>NZ_PNCV01000311.1:0-291 GCF_005886925.1 Pseudoalteromonas sp. S3260 | reverse complement strand
AATGGCGCATGACGCTCCTTTGACGAATCAACTCTCTCATCAATTTATAGCAAAACCAGTGCCAAAATTGGTATATACAGGCACAAAAAAAGCTGCCGCAGCAGCTTTTTTTCACACCCTACGCTTATTCAGCAAATGGGTTGCGCACAATCATAGTTTCAACACGATCAGGGCCGGTTGAAATAATATCAACCGGAACACCGGTGATTTCTTCAACACGCTTGATATAGTCGATTGCCGCTTTAGGCAAGTCTTCAACACGAGTAACACCGAAGGTGTTATCGCTCCAGC
>NZ_PNCV01000310.1:0-329 GCF_005886925.1 Pseudoalteromonas sp. S3260 | reverse complement strand
ACCTAATACCTATAAAATAAATGCTGGTGATTTAGCAATGGCTATGTTAGATGCAGGTTTAAAGGGAGAGTTTATAAGAGAGCGAGTGGGGATTTGCTCAAAAAGTGATTAGTGAGTAGTGACTATTCTTTTACTTAGTACTACACACTTCACACTATCCACTAAAATCGAAGATTTATTATGGAAATAGTAGGATATTTTTTATCATTATTAATAGGCGTATCACTAGGTTTAATCGGAGGTGGGGGCTCTATCCTAACTATTCCGGTACTAGTATATTTATTTAAGCTGGATCCTTTTGTGGCTACCGGCTACTCATTATTTATAGT
>NZ_PNCV01000309.1:0-365 GCF_005886925.1 Pseudoalteromonas sp. S3260 | reverse complement strand
CTCAAGTAAGAATTCACCTAACTTTTCGGCCATTGCTTGCTCAACAGCAGATTTTACTTCGCTGGAAACAAGTTTATCTTTGGTCTGCGATGAGAACTTTGGATCTGGCACTTTAACGCTAACAACTGCGGTTAGACCTTCACGGGCATCATCGCCACTGGTCGACGCATTGGCTTTTTTGTTAAGGCCTTCTTTCTCCATATAACCATTCAATGTACGGGTGAGCGCTGCACGGAAACCAGCTAAGTGCGTTCCACCATCACGTTGAGGAATATTATTGGTAAAGCAGAAAATACTTTCTTGGAAGCCATCGTTCCACTGCATCGATACTTCAACGCTGATGCCATCTCCACGCTCATGGGTGA
>NZ_PNCV01000031.1:0-40597 GCF_005886925.1 Pseudoalteromonas sp. S3260 | reverse complement strand
CCCCCCCCCCCCCCCCCCCCCCCCCCCCCGCACCCCCCCGCCGCACACTGATTTTTGCAAGCTGACCGCTGACCGCTGACGCTGACCGCTGACCGCTGACCGCTGACCGCTGACCGCTGACCGCTGACCGCTGACCGCTTTAGCTTTGTGGCGTTCCATAAATTTGCTCTGCTCGATTAAACAAAACCCATGAGGTTAAAATATACTTATCGTTTGATACTGGCTTATTGCCTCTATGTGTATGCGTAAAGTAGCCTGGGGCAATTACCATGCTGCCTTTTTTAGGGGCTATTTTACGATTTTGATAATAAAACTCGGTTTCTCCGCCTTCTTCAACATCATTTAAATAAAACATAAATAACAACACCCGATGCAGTGCTTCATTATGCTGTAGCTGCGGATACACCTCACTGTGCCAATACGGATAACCGCCTTTATTTACTTCGTATTTTTGCGCTTGAATATTACCGAGTCTAAAAATTTGCTGCACCAATAAGGGGAGTTGTGGTTTACCTACCTCGTCATAGTTGGCGTGAGTTAAATCTACCGGCTGGCCTGTTTTTGGGTGATACACTTTTAAACCAAATGCCCCAATCATCATAAAAATATGTTCTTCGATGTATTTAAAAACATACTGTGCAGTGGTTTGTTGAATATGTTTTAATTGATCTGCGTATTCAGGATGATTGTTTAAGTGCAGGTCGTGGCTATCTTTTTTATTAAGGTCAACGCCGCCCGATGTCATCCCTTGTTTAATATGCGGGCTTTGAGAAAAGGTAGTGATAAAGTTATCACAAAAGTCACTGCTGAGCGCGTTGTCATACACGCGGATAAAGTCCGTCATGAGTTACCTGTTTAATTATTATTGGATTATTATGTTTACTGAAAAAGTGATACCGCGTTTTAGCGAAACGGATGCACTCGGACACATCAACAATACCGTACTCCCCGTATGGTTTGAAGCGGCCCGAGTACCTATTTTTAAATTTTTTACGCCAGATCTAAATCCACACAACTGGAAGTTAATCATTGCTAAAGTTGAAGTGTCGTTTGTTGGCGAGCTATTTTATGCTCATGAGGTGACAATTAACACCAGCATAGAGCAGATTGGCAATAGTTCATTTGTGATCCGCCAAGAAGCATTGCAGCAAGATAAGTGCTGCGCCATTGGTAAAACGGTGATGGTACGTTATGACTTTACTAGCAAAACAAAGCAACCACTTTCGACTGATGAAAAAGCCGCATTAACACAGCACCTTGTAGCAGTTAGTTAATCGCAGCTTAACTATGACGAGCTGGATGTTTAGTTAAATATTGCCCCAAGGCAATGACTTGTTTTTCTGAAAAGCGCAGCCCAAGCTTTGTTCGTCGCCAAAGTATATCTGCGCTGGTTCTTGCCCATTCATGGTTTACTAAGTAATCAACTTCTTGCGCATACAGACCATGACCAAAGTGATAACCTAAATCGCCGATTGCTTGGCTGTTCCCCAGTAATTGATAACTAAGCGTGCCATAACTGCGAACCATACGTTTTAAGGTGTCGATTGCCAGCCAAGGGTAGCTGCTTTCTAACTGTGCGCTAAGGTATGCTTGGTTACTAAAGTCACCGCCTGGTAAAGGGGCATCTTTCGTCCATGAGCCACTAATTTGTGGGTAAAAAGGCGCTAACTTATTTACGGCGTTTTCTGCAAGCTTTCGATAGGTAGTAATTTTACCACCAAACACACTTAATAAAGCGGCATGATCGGTGTCGTTGCTTAATATCAGCTTGTAATCACGGGTGACGGCTTGAGCATCTGTTGATTTGTCATCTAATAGTGGCCGCACCCCACTAAAGCTGTGCACAATATCGGCCGCGCTTATAGTGTTTTTAAAGTAATGGTTAGTGATACTGATGAGATACTGTATTTCTTGCTCACTAATTTTTACATCAGCAATATCGCCGGTGTACTCTTCATCAGTGGTGCCAATCAGTGAGTAATCTTGCTCATAAGGAATGACAAATACAATGCGGTTATCTTCATTTTGTAAAATATAGGCAACTGGCTCATTGTGGAGTCGGGGCACTACAATATGACTGCCTTTCACAAGGCGAATAGTGTGCGGTGTGGGCTGGGTAAATACATCTTCAAATAATGACGCGCCCCATGGGCCTGCGGCATTTACAACACTTTTTGCCTTTATATTTAGGTGCAGCTTGCTGGCTTGTTGCTCTAAAATCACATCCCAATAATCTGCGTTACGCGTTGCTTTAATGCAGCGGGTGCGTGTTGCAATGGTGGCGCCTAAATTATGCGCTGCTTGGGCGTTTAAAATCACTAAACGCGCGTCATCAACCCAGCCATCGGCGTATTCAAAGCCATGGGTTATACTGTTGTTAAGTACACTATTGCTGTCAAATTTAATCGCTTTTGAGGCGGGTAAGGTGTCACGTTTCGCTAGGTGATCGTAAATAAGTAACCCCACACGAATCATCCAAGAAGGACGTAAGTGTGCTTGGTGCGGTAGCCTAAAAGAAAGCGGCCACATAATATGCGGCGCTTTTTTTAATAGCACTTCACGTTCACGTAATGCCTCTCTTACCAATCTAAATTGATAATTCTCTAAATAGCGAAGCCCGCCATGAATAAGTTTGCTGCTATTAGAGGAGGTTGCAGAGGCTAAATCGTTCTGCTCACATAAAAGTACTTTTAAGCCACGACCACTAGCATCGGCAGCAATGCCAGCGCCGTTAATGCCGCCGCCAATAATGAGTAAGTCATATTCGTTATCGTGTACGCTCATAGATTCTTAGTCACTCTCGTCGTCAGTGCTATTAGAAAGTCTAACTTGTGCAATGCAATGTAGCCACTTTGCGTATAAATCGTTGCGCTCTTCACTGCTCATGGTTGGTTCAAAGCGACGATCGCTTTTCCACATGTTGGCAAGCTGCGCAGTAGATTCATATACCCCAGTTTGCAGGCCTGCTAAGTAGGCAACCCCCAATGAAGTGGTTTCGGTCAAGGTTGGGCGTTCGACGCTTGCGCCTAAAATGTTAGCTAAAAATGCCATGGCCCAATTATTGTTTGCCATGCCGCCATCAACCCTTAAAATACTAGGGCGAAGTCCGTCACCCTCCATGGCTTTTTGTAAATCTTTGGTTTGATAACCCACCGACTGTAAGGCAGCTGCCACAATAGTACTAATGCCTGAATCTCGGGTTAGGCCTAAAATAGCGCCTCTTGCATTTGCATCCCAATAGGGCGCTCCTAAGCCAGTAAACGAGGGCACTAAAAACACCCCATGATCTAAGGGAACACCTTTGACAAGGGCTTCACTCTCACCTGCGTTTTCTAATAGTTTTAGGCCTTCTACTATCCATTGCATGGTGGCACCAGCCATAAAAATGCTGCCTTCAATCGCATAGGTGGGTTTGCCGTTGAGCCGATATGCAAGAGTGGTTAATAAACGATTATTTGATTTTAGTGCTTTATCACCAGTGTTAAGCATTAAAAAGCAGCCCGTGCCGTAGGTGCTTTTTGCCATACCTTCTTCAAAACAGGCTTGACCAATTAAAGCCGCTTGCTGATCGCCAGCAATACCACAAATAGGAATTTCACTACCGAACAACTCGCTGTTTGTTAACCCAAAATCAGCCGCTGAGTCCATTACCTCAGGTAACATAGCCAGTGGAATATCAAATAAAGCCAGTAATTCTTCATCCCAGCATTGCTGATGAATATTAAACAGTAAAGTTCGTGAGGCATTAGTGGCATCGGTTTTGTGCACTTTACCGTCGGTTAATTGCCACAATAAGTAGGTATCTACCGTGCCAAATGCTAGTTCACCTGCTTGTGCTTGCTCTTTAGCGCCAGTGACGTTATCTAAAATCCAACGAACTTTGGTTGCAGAAAAATAAGGGTCGAGTACTAAACCGGTTTTATCATTCACCATTTTCGTATGCCCAGCATGGCGTAAACTATCGCAATATTCACTGGTGCGTCGGTCTTGCCATACAATCGCGTTATAAATAGGTTGCCCAGTTTTTTTATTCCACACTAAAGTGGTTTCTCGCTGATTAGCAATGCCGATGGCAATTATGTCGGCGGCAGTTACTTGTTGCTGCGCTAAGAGGTTTTTGACGCTGGTTAATACAGTTTGCCAAATATCTACAGGATCGTGTTCAACCCAACCATTTTTTACAAAATGCTGAGGGAAGGTTTGTTGAGCACTCCCTATCATCTGTGCATCTTTGCTATATAAAATAGCCCGAGAGCTTGTCGTTCCTTGATCAATCGAGAGTAAGTATTTAGCCATAAAAAATAACGTTGTTTAATTTAGATAAAGCTAGCTTGTCTTTAAGCTAAACGAATAGCAATGCTTTTGCACCATAATGGTTAAAATTATAGATTAGCAGAGGGTAGGCGAGGGAAGTGATAATTAAATTTTGGCGCCTATTTAATAGACGCCAAGCAATAGTGATTAATTAGTACTCGTTAATTGTTGATGTAACCAATCTTTTAATACCATTCTGTCGTGCTTTAGCTGCTGCATAGCTTCGTCATCGATAGGTGAGTCTAGTAGTTCAAGTACCCGAATTTCTTTATCGATTTCATTGTATTTTTTTGCTTTAGTAGCAAAGTTTTCATCATTTGCATTGAGTTTTGCAATTGTTTGCGTGTAATCAGGAAAGTCTTTAGTTAATGAATGGTCTTCGCCTAACATAGGTTACTCCTTGTTTATACGTATTTAATGCGCTGTTGGATAATGCAGGTCACTTTACTGATAGACAGTTTATAACTACTGAATTACTCATATAATAGAGCTTGGGCTGATTTAAAATAAATCAACCATTGCTGATTGTAAGCGAGCTATTTGTATTAGCTGAGCTGCAAAACACTGACACCTGCAAAGCCTTCAGTTAGAATATGCATGCAATAACCATCCGCCTAATTACTTTGAGTACTTTAATACATGCTTTTAATGATCGATAACTACGACTCGTTTACCTACAATTTGGTACAGTATTTTCAACGATTAGATCAAGAAGTGGTGGTAAAACGTAACGACCAAATAACGCTGAGCGAAATTAAACAGTTAAACCCCGATCATATTGTGATTTCTCCAGGCCCTAAAAGCCCAAGTGAAGCGGGAGTGTCGTTATCTGTTGTAGAGCAATTTAAAGGAACTTATCCTATATTAGGTATTTGTTTGGGGCACCAAACCATTGCTCAGGTGCTAGGTGGTAAGGTGGTGCGCGCTAAACAGGTTATGCATGGAAAAACATCGCCAATTTATCACCAGCATCAAGGTATGTTTAAAGGTTTACCCAACCCGCTGACTGTGTGCCGCTACCATTCTTTAATTGTTGAAGCACACTCATTGCCTAAGGAACTAGAAGTAACAGCATGGACACAAAGTAAAACTGGGCTGCGTGATGAAATTATGGGATTGTTGCATAACGAGCTCGCACTTGAAGGCGTGCAGTTTCACCCTGAAGCAATTTTGACCGAGCAAGGCTTAGCCTTACTTGATAACTTTTTAACGCGCTTCTAGGCTTATACCTGTAAGCTATTTTCCTTTTTTGCCTTAAGATAGAGTTTATGACCGATACATTGCAGCAACAGCGAATTGTTAACGTGCTACACCAACGAGCGCATGATTTGCTACTGGGTCATAGTTTTGCTAATCAGCAAATAGGCTTTATTCATACCTTAGACTTCAATGACGGTAAACCCGTTAAAAAGCGTACCTTATTAGAAGTTGAAGTGGCCGCTCAGCAAAAGCGTCAACAAAAAAGTACTTCACATCAAAAGTTACAGGCAAAAACCAGTCAAAAATTACATACGGTTATTGAAACCGTGATTGCTAAACGTCTTGAAGACATCGATTTTGTGATTAAAGACACCATTGGCATAGAAGATAACGTGTGCGCCATACTCGATATACTGGCTACTCGCGCCGCCTCGGTTGGCCGTTTAGAGCCGCTAATTAACGATTTAAGTTGGTTGGGGCGAGAGCTGGTTACCTTAGTTAATTTACCTTTTTATCGTAAGCAACGCAGTAAAGGCACCTCAGTCAAAGTAGATACCCCAGCGTTGGCATTACGTTATTTGGGCTTAGACAACCTGCAACTGGTAGTGCCTACTTTTGCAGTGCGTCATTGGATGCCACATAGCACAGAACCATTCACGTTATTAAAACGCAGGTTAAAAGACAACACCATGTCGTGTGCCATTGCAGCGCAAACGCTTGCCCAGCTTAATGGGTTAAATCCCATGCATGCATTTACCTTAGGCATGTTATTAAATGTGGGGCAAATTGCCTTAGTGCGCTTATACTTAAAAGTGTTTGAGCAAGTATGGCAACGCAAAGTACAGCGTGCTCGTGAAGAAGGTGACAAAAACCTACACACTGCGTTGTTAGAGTTAAAACCTGACCCGCTATTTTTAACGACATTGCTGAATGAAAAATCACTGCTTGTTAGCGCCAAGGTGATTGAAACCATGTCATTTAAATACTTACCCTTTAACACTGTTATGCAGCAGTTAGTGAATGGGACAGAAAAAGGTGATAGCTTATTGCCATTATCACAAGTAATTTTAAAGGCTCGCTGCTACTCTCAGTACTTAAATTTAAAAGAGCACCAGCTTATTGAAGACGATGAATTACAAAGCTGGTTTAGCTATTATAAGTTTACAAAAAAAGAGTTAGAGACCTTACAAACAGCTAATTTTACTAATTTGGCACTTCAAATCGATTAAATCTGTTAATTTTTTTGCGACTATTCATTCACTTTAATTCTACTTATTCATGTGCAGTTGGTTTATAAGCGCTATGCTTTTTCGTTGTAGAGGCGCTGACTAAGGTAAATGCACATCATTATTAGCTCTCAAATAGTTATTCACTATCTATGAAATAATATCTTAAGCCCTTTATTTTAAAGGGGTACATGAAAGTTTTTGAAGAGACATAACCCTAAATTTCTGAAATAATGAGCGTCTGAAAATTGAACCACAACGTAGTTTCAGGCAAATACATAGCTATTATTTTTTGCCGACACATTTGGTTATTAACAATAATCACACCCCTATTCTACTGCTTTGTGATGCACACAATTAAGAGGAAATAAAATGACAGTCAATCGCGAATTATTTGATCACGTAATGGTTCCTAACTACGCACCTTCAAGCGTAATTCCAGTTCGAGGCGAAGGTTCTCGTGTATGGGATCAACAAGGACGAGAGTTTATCGACTTTGCTGGTGGTATTGCCGTTAACTGTCTTGGCCACTGCCATCCTGCATTAGTGGGTGCATTAAAAGAGCAGGGCGAAAAAATTTGGCATTTATCAAATGTAATGACCAATGAGCCAGCGCTTCGCTTAGCTAAAAAAATGGTTGATGCGACTTTTGCAGAAAAAGTTTACTTTGCAAACTCAGGCGCAGAAGCAAACGAAGCGGCACTTAAATTAGCGCGTCGTTTTGCGCTTGATAAATTTGGTGCAGAAAAGTCACAAATTATCGCCTTTAATAAAGGTTTCCATGGTCGTACCTTCTTCACGGTTACTGTAGGCGGTCAAGCGGCTTACTCTGACGGTTTTGGTCCTAAGCCAGGCGACATTGTTCATTGTGACTACAATGACCTTGCCGCATTTGAAGCGTTGATTAGTGATAACACCTGTGCGGTAATGATGGAGCCAATTCAAGGTGAAGGCGGTATTATTTCGCCAACTGACGAATTTGCACAGGGCGTTCGCGATTTATGTACTAAACACAACGCATTGCTAATTTTTGATGAAGTGCAATCAGGTGTTGGTCGTACGGGTGAGCTATACGCATACCAAGGCTTAAACGTAGTACCTGACATTTTAACTTCAGCTAAAGCACTTGGTGGCGGTTTTCCAATTGGCGCTATGCTAACAACCACTGAGATTGCACAGCATCTTAAAGTAGGTACTCATGGTTCTACTTACGGCGGTAACCCACTAGCCTGTGCAGTTGCAGAAGCTGCATTTGATACAGTGAACAATCCAGAAGTATTAGCGGGCGTTAAAGCAAAAGCGGCGTTATTTACCGAGCTACTTAATGCGATTAACGAAAAGTACCATGTATTTAGTGAAATTCGTGGCCAAGGTTTATTAATCGGTGCCGTAGTTAATGAGCAGTACAAAGGGCGCGCTAAAGAGTTTTTAGTTGCAGGTACTGAGCATGGCTTAATGTCACTTGTAGCGGGTGCTGATGTGGTTCGTTTCACTCCATCTTTAGTAATACCAGAAGCTGATATTCGCGAAGGTATGGCACGCTTTGAAAAAGCAGTAGCCCACGTTGTAAATGCGTAATTGCTAATTCAACTTCTTTAGGGGCAAACGTAGTTTGCCCTGCAGTTCCTATTTACCGTTATATATAAGGGAGTAAGCGGATTCATGATGATCCTTCGCCCAATCCAAAAAAGTGATTATGCAGCTTTAGTAACCATTGCCGACGAGTCGGGACATGGCTTTACTTCTTTACCTAATAATGAAGAGTTATTACAAAAGAAGATTGCACATTCAGTTAACTCATTTACAAAAACCACGTCACAACCTGGTGATGAAGGGTACTTATTTGTTCTTGAAGATACTGAAACTGGTGAAGTAGTTGGTACTTCAGGTATTGAAGCGGCAGTTGGCTTAGATGACGCATTTTATCACTATCATTTGAGTAAAGTGATTCACTCTTCGCGCACGCTAGATGTGTATAAAGCGGTAGATATTCTCACCCTTTGTAATGACTACACTGGGGCGACAGAGCTGTGCACACTGTTTTTAAAAGACGGTTATCGTAAAAATTGTAACGGTAAGCTGCTTTCAAAAGCACGCTTTATGTTTATAAAACAGCACCAGCAACGCTTTGCACAAACCGTTATCGCAGAAATGCGTGGCGTATCTGACGAAAACGGCAGTAGCCCGTTTTGGCAGTGGCTTGAAGAGCACTTTTTCTCTATGGACTTCCCAACGGCAGATTATCTGACGGGAATAGGGCAAAAAGTATTTATTGCTGAGCTTATGCCTAAATACCCAATTTACGTCAACTTATTGAGTAAAGACGCGCAAGCGGTTATAGGTCAAGTGCATGACAATACGCGCCCTGCAATTCAACTATTAAAAAGTGAAGGTTTTACTTTTAATGGTTACGTTGACATTTTTGATGCGGGCCCAACCGTTGAAGCAAAAGTAGATAACATTGCTACTGTACGTAATGCACAAAACTTTAGTGTTGAAATTGGCGAAATGACAGGCGATACCATGGTGTTGTTAGCCAATGACAAGCTTGAAGATTTTAGAGCAACCGTTGTTCCTATGACATTTGATTCGCGATCAAACAGCCTAGTGCTTACGCAAGAACTTGCTGATGCATTACATTTGAAATCGGGCGATTTTGTTACTGCTACCCCAGTTTAATTTAGGAGAAAGTATATGACTCATCCTGCACAATTTATTAATGGTCAATGGTCACCAGGCCAAGGCACCGAATTTAACTCAGTTAACCCTGCAAATAACGACGTTATTTGGCTGGCATCAGCTGCAAGCGCTGAGCAAGTAGATAGCGCCGTAGCCTCTGCGCGTGAAGCATTTTATAGCTGGGCTGATAAAAGCTTTAGCGAGCGTTTAGAGATTGTAAAAACTTTTGCTGCAACGTTAAAAGAGCATAGCGAAGAGTTGGCTGTGGCAATAGCTCAAGAAACAGGTAAGCCACTTTGGGAAACGCGTACTGAAGCGGGTGCCATGGTCGGAAAAATTGCCATTGCTGAAAAAGCATTTTTAGAGCGTACCGGCGACGTTGAAAACGCGATGCCGCAAGGCCGTGCGATGATCCGCCATAAGCCACACGGTGTTGTTGCTGTATTTGGTCCTTACAACTTCCCTGGGCATTTACCAAATGGCCACATTGTACCTGCACTTTTAGCTGGTAATACCGTGGTATTTAAACCCTCTGAACTAACACCTATGGTGGCTGAGCTAACCCTTAAACTATGGGAAAAAGCCGGTTTACCAGCAGGGGTTATTAACCTTGTACAAGGTGAAGTTGAAACAGGTAAAGCACTGGCGTCACACAAAGGCATTGATGGTTTATTCTTTACAGGTTCTTCTCGTACGGGTCATATTTTACATGAGCAGTTCGCAGGTCAACCAGGTAAGATTTTAGCGCTTGAAATGGGTGGTAATAATCCGCTAATCGTTAAAGATGCAGAAGATACGCTTGCTGTTGTGCACGATATTGTGCAATCTGCGTTTATCTCAAGCGGCCAACGCTGTACGTGTGCGCGTAAATTGTTTTTACCAACAGGTGCTAAAGGCGATGAAATTTTAGCACGCCTAATTACAGCCACTAAAGCAATCAAAGTTGGTAATTATGACGATGCTGACCAACCATTTATGGGCTCTATGATTTCAACGGCCGCTGCCGCTGGAATGGTTAAAGCACAAGATGAGTTAAAGGCCATGGGTGGTGACGTGTTAGTTGAACTTGAGCATACAGCTAACACCGGTTTTGTTACACCGGGTATTATTGAGTGCACAAATATTAAAGACTTCCCAGATGAAGAGCACTTTGGTCCACTTTTAAAAGTATTCCGCTTTGACGATTTTGACCAAGCGATTGATAAAGCAAACGACACTAGCTTTGGTTTATCAGCAGGTTTATTAAGTGATAACCAAGCTGATTACGATCATTTCTTACGTCGTATTCGTGCGGGTATTGTTAACTGGAACCGTCCAATTACAGGCGCCTCAAGTGCTGCGCCGTTTGGTGGTATTGGTGCCTCAGGTAATCACAGGGCGAGCGCTTATTACGCCGCCGATTACTGTGCATACCCTGTTGCTTCTGTGGAACTTGAAAAAGTAACCATGCCAGCAACACTAAGCCCAGGCTTAAAAATAGATTAAGTACTCTGAACAATAGTTAAGTACGACTTAATTAGTATAAAAGCAGCTTCGGCTGCTTTTTTTGTATTGCAATCCCACAAAGCTAGCAATTATTAGTGCTTTCTGCTTAAATTAAGCAATCAGTATTTTTGAGGTAAATAAACGATGGTTTTAAACAGGCAAGGGTACGATGACTTAATAATGTACCTAACTCAGAACTTAGCGTTGTTTGAAAAACCAGGCGAAATAAAGCCAGGTGCGCCAACCGTTATTGAGTTAATTGAAGATGTAATTGCCGAAAATGTCATACGCATTTGTCAACAACACCCAGACCTTTCTACAGAGCAGCGTAGTCAAATTGTACGCGAAGTTGATGGCATTGTTTACGATTTACAAGAAGTACTCAGCAGTGTGACTTCTCACACTGTTACAGTCGAACAGCATGCTTTTATTGATGAGTTTGCAGGGCTAGTCAAAAACTTATTTGATAACGCTATTAGTTAATATTTCCCCCTTTAAAACCACGCTTTATTCGCTATTTAATTTTAAATGCGCGTGAGTGTCTGCGTGTAATGAATATAAATTATTGAGATAAAACAATGCAAGCAAATGTAAAATGGGTTGAAGGTAATACTTACATCGGTCGCTCTAACAGCAATCATAATGTCGTGTTTGATGCGGGCAGTGACGGAGCAGCACCTAGCCCAATGGAAATGGTATTGATGTCGGTTGGTGGTTGTTCATCGGTTGATGTGGTGAGTATTTTAAAAAAAACTAAGCAAGAGTTCTCATCAGTAGATGTGCAGTTAACCGCTGAACGAGCAGAAACAGCCCCGCGCGTGTTCACCAAAATTAATTTACACTTTGTTGTAACCGGTAATAATGTGTCTGAAAAGCACCTAGAAAGAGCGGTTTCGCTTTCGGCAGAAAAGTATTGTTCAGTTGCATTAATGCTTGATAAAACAGTAGAAATTACCCACAGCCATGAAGTTGTTCAAGATCAGGGAAAATAACGCTTTTTCCGTGAGTAAAATTCGTATAAAATCCGCGAACTTTTCATTCTGCAGGTGCAGATTTCACTAATTTATAGGTTGGTTTATATGAACAAACCCTTCGATAAACTTAAACTTCATGGCTTTAATAATTTAACTAAAAGCCTAAGCTTTAGTATTTACGATATTTGCTATGCAAAAACAGAGCAACAACGTAAAGAATATATAGAATATATCGATGAGCAGTATAGTGCAGATAGACTAACCGACATTTTAGGTGATGTGGTTGATATTATTGGTGCCAATATTTTAAATATTGCACGTCAAGATTACGAGCCACAAGGTGCCAGCGTCACTATTTTAGTTTCAGAAGAGCCGGTAGAAGAGCAGCAAAATTATGATGCTGACGAAGCGCCAGGGCCATTACCTGACTCAGTGGTTGCACACCTTGATAAAAGCCACATTTGTGTTCACACGTACCCTGAAGCACACCCTGATGATGGTATTTGTACTTTCCGTGCTGATATTGAAGTATCAACCTGTGGCATTATTTCGCCGCTTAAAGCGTTAAACTTCTTAATCCATAGCCTTGAGTCAGATGTGGTTACAATTGACTACCGTGTACGTGGCTTTACCCGCGATATTAACGGCGTTAAACATTACATTGACCATGCAATTAACTCGATTCAAAACTTCATGACAGAAGATACTAAAGAAGCGTACCAAATGATGGACGTGAACGTGTATCAAGAAAATCTGTTCCATACCAAAATGATGTTAAAAGAAACCGACTTAAATACGTATTTATTTGGTTTATCTACTGATGATTTGTCAGATGACGAAGAAGAAGAGATTCGCTCAAAACTAACACGTGAAATGCAAGAAATATTCTATGGCCGTAACCTGCCAGATACAGAATAATACCAATTGCATTAAATAAAAATGGCGCTCATTGAGCGCCATTTCAGATTGACGATAAACCCTGCTTTTTTGCAGGGTTTATTATTTTTGAGCAGCCGAAGGCTGCGATCGCGATATTTTTCTGTTGCTATTATTATTCTTTGAATTTTAGTGCTGATGTGACTTTTCTTGAATTTACCGCCGTATGACAGGGTTTTAGAGGGCTTTTGAGACTTATTACGCTCATCTTGGGCTATGCTGCCTTCATTAACGCCATTTTCTTCATGTTCTGACAGGCCGCTGCCAATAAGCATTGCGCACTGACATTCTTTATTCCTCTGTATCTACAATAACGATGCCCGTGATGTTGCTTTGCATCCGCGAAACTTCTTTCGACTGTTTCACCTCGTCGTTTGTATCGTTTTTTACCCCCATTCGCTCAGCCGTATTTCATTTGCAGCCTCTACACTTGCTTGCCACACATGCCGTGTAATTACTTTGATATGGTTTTTACTGTTTGTGCATTGCGACCGCACTGGACAGTCTTTACATGTCTTCGGGGTTGAGTGGTATTGCCGATAACCTAGTCTATTCGTGGTGTTATAAATCAGTATTTCGCCTTGTGGGCATGTGTATGTATCGGTGTCTGCGTCGTAGCTGTATTCTCGCTTTGCGAAATAGCCTTTCTTTTTGTTTGGCCGTCGATAACCCAGGACACCAATGAGTTGTCGTTCTTCTAAATTATGGCACACTGCGGCTGTAAAATACCCTGCATCTAATCCTACGGCAATGGGGTTGAGTTCAAACGTATCAAGTACGCGGTCTAAGCGTTGTATGATTGGTTGACTGTCATGCACATTACCTGCTGTGGCATGTGTATCAACGATAATTCCGTGTTTGCCATCCACAACCCTATGGTCTAAATAGAAAAATCCTTTTGGCTTTTCATCACGCACCATAAACCCACTGTCTGGGTCAGTTCGGCTTACTTTGGTTGGTTTTGTACAAGGCTCCTTTTCCTCATACTTCAGGGGCTTTTTTCCTTCGGCTTCTCTGTCATTTATCACTGCTTTATTAAGCTGCTCAACATACACTGAGGGGCTGACTTTTAAGTCTTCAATGTCATAACGGCGCTTATTGGCATTGGCTTTTAAATGGGTGCTGTCTGCAAATAAACTATGCCCACCAATGAGCCCTTGCTTCATCGCTTGACGAACTATATTGTCGAAAATCGATTGATAAATATTGCTGTCTTTAAAGCGCTTTACACGGCTCTGGCTCAGTGTCGAATGATGGATAACGTCATCGGTGAGCCCTAAACCTAAGAACCAGCGGTATGCAACATTCACTTGCACTTCTTTAATAAGGCGGCGCTCACTTTGAATACCAAACAAGTAACCTAAGAAAAGGTATTTAAAAAAGCGGACAGGGTCTACGGCTGGTCGACCATTATTTTTGCAATATAAGTGGGCGACTTCATCACGTATGAATTCAAAGTCGATAGCTAAGTCTACGAGTCGTACTAAGTGGTCTTGTGGAACAAGGTGGTCAATTGCGACCATTTCTAATTCATGTTGTTGCGGGGTTTTATCTCTAAGCATAATGAACTCTCCAAATTCACTCTGCTTATTAGATCAAAGGGCTCGAGCTGTGTCTAGCCCTTTTTCAACAGTCTGAAATGGCGCTCATTGAGCGCCATTTTTGTATGTCTGAGAAAGCTCAAGTAAATGAGCTGGGCTTTTGTAATACATACTTACTTAGCTAAGCATGCTGTACAGTAACGCACACACTGCTAATGAACCGACAGCCAGTACAAATAAGGTACTTAAACGATTACGGTACTTTTGTAAGCTAGGCACTTTGTAAACTGCAATCATTGGCATAATGAATAAAATCATCGCAATGATTGGGCCTGATAACTGATCCATCATATCTAGTATGCTTGGGTTTTTAACCGCGCAGAACCAAATAGCGAAAAACATCAGTACCGCACCCACTTTGTCAGCCACTTTAGGCCTCATGCTTGAGTGTTTAGTCACTAACCCAGTAAAGCTTTCGCGTGCCCCTAAAAAGTGACCTAAAAACGACGACATAATCGCAATAAAGGCAACCAAAGGTCCCAGCGTTGCAATGAATGAGTTTTCTGTAATATTAGCCAAGTAAGATAAAACAGAGACGTTTGCCGCTTTTGCTTCAGCCATTTGGTCACCGGTAAGCGATAACACGCATGAGAAAACAAATAACAAAACAAAGGTAATCAATAATAAGCTAGTGCGCTTTAAAATAGCCTCTGACTTAGAGGTTGCTAGGTCACCATAGTGGCTGCGTTGTTTATTAACAAAGCTTGAAATAGCCGCTGCATGGCTAAATGAAAACACAATAATAGGAATCGATAACCAAAGTGTTTTACTAAAGCTACCTAGCCCAGGCATAGTTGTATCGGGCATTTGCCAGCTTGGGATTAAATACAGAGATAAAAAGAATAAAATACCTACTAGCGGGTACACTAAAATAGCAAAGGCGCGTAGCATTAAGCGTTCACCGCCCATCATTAAGCCAATCATAACAGCAACAAGTACACCTGAAAGCACAACGCGTGACGGCGACTCCATTCCTAATTGATTGACCATAAAGCTGTCTACCGTATTGGTTAAACCCACACCGTAAATGAGCAAAATAGGAAAAATTGATAAAAAGTATAACAAAGAGATCAGTCGGCCCGCGTTTACGCCAAAGTGTTCTTCTACCACATCGGTAAAATCAGCCTCTTTATTTTTTGATGATAATACAAAACGCGCCAAACCACGGTGCGCTAAAAAGGTCATAGGAAAGGCTAAACACGCCATAATAATCAGCGGCCAAAAACCACCAATACCAATATTAATCGGTAAAAATAAAATACCAGCACCCACTGCGGTGCCAAAAAGGCTAAGTGTCCACTGCGTATCATGCAGGTTCCATTTTGATTTAGACGTGTGTGCGTCTTGTGTTGGTGCATTTGAAAGCGTCGCACCTTGAGATGTTGTCATGTGTGTGTATCCATTATTTATCATAATAATTGCGCCGAAGAATATAGTTTTTAACCACACATTTCATGTGTTCTTATGTCTTGGATATAAATTTGTTGTAGCGTATTAGTTACTGACTGTCACGAATATGAAACAGTGTTTAAAAGCTGCGCAATTAGTGCAGGAATGTGCCGCGAAATGCGTGAATAATCATCACTTTTGGAGTTAAGAGTGTGAGGAAAATATTTATATGTATTTGTTAAAGTGCTAAGTGCTTGTTGGATTTCGGCTCGCTCAACTAAACCTGCGGTGTTTAAATTGTCACTGAGATGCTCGCGACTCTAAGCCCGTAGCCCGTAATTTAAGATGCTTGTTGGGTTTTGCTTCGCTCAACCCAACTTACGCTCAACTACCTTTATTCTTCGAGTGCTGATACCACAAAAAATGGATTCAAATACTCATCTTTGGTGTTGTACAAAAGCGGGCTGCCATCAAGTTGAGTGACTTTTGCACCGGCTATTTCGGCGATGGCGTGGCCTGCTCCGGTATCCCATTCACAAGTTGGGCCTAAGCGCGGGTATATGTCGGCACTGCCTTCGGCGACTAAACACAGTTTGAGTGAGCTGCCTTTTGACACCATTTCAACCTCATCAAAGCGTTTTACAAATTCAGCTAAATCAGGAGAGGGGTGCGAGCGGCTACCTACAACACGAATAAGGCCTTTGTTAGGCTTGGTGGTAACTTTAAGCTCGATGCGCTCATCGCCTTTGTCTTTAAAAGCACCAATGGCTTCGGCGGCTATGTACGATACACCTAGCGCAGGGGCATCAACCACAGCTAAAACTGGTTTGCCATTTTCGATTAGGGCAATATTAACGGTAAATTCACCGTTCTTTTTAATAAATTCTTTGGTGCCATCAATTGGGTCAACCAGCCAATAGCTGTTCCATGTTTGGCGTACGTCCCAACCAATGTCGGCACTTTCTTCACTCAATACAGGAATATCGGGAGTGAGCTTTTTGAGCCCTGCACTAATGATTTTATGAGCTGCTAAGTCGGCGTCGGTTACGGGGCTTTCATCAGCTTTGTATTCAACGTTAAAGTCTTTGTTGTAAATACCCATAATCGCGCTTCCCGCTTTGCGGGCGAGAATAAGGGTTTCTTCTAGCAGTTCAGTTTGGTTCATTAGATGGGCCTATAGTATATGCTGATGTTTTAGATACGTTATCAGTTGAGCTACCGATTGGTCTAGGGTGTTTTTACTGGTATCTAAAATTATTTCAGGATTAACCGGCGGCTGGTAAGTTGAATCAATCCCGGTAAAGTGTTTAATTTCACCGGCGCGCGCCTTTTTATATAAGCCTTTTGGGTCGCGACTTTCACACACCTCAAGAGGGGTGTCGATGAATACCTCGATAAATTCACCCTCATCAACTAACTCACGAACCATGTCGCGCTCAGCTTTAAAAGGAGATATAAACGCAGTAAGGACTAACAAACCAGCGTCAACCATTAGCTTGGCGGTTTCGCCTACGCGGCGGATATTTTCAACGCGATCGGCATCACTAAAGCCTAAATCTTTACATAAACCATGGCGTACATTGTCGCCATCAAGTAGGTACGTGTGCGCACCTTGCTGATTGAGTGCTGCTTCTAGTGCATTCGCAACGGTACTTTTACCTGAGCCAGAAAAACCAGTAAACCATAAAATAGCCGGCTTATGCTTTTTTTGTTCGCTGCGCTGTACTTTAGTGGTGGCGTAATTATGCCAAACAATATTGTTATCCATTTGCTGTGTCTCTTTATGCTATAAACGCGGGCATTAAAACGGAAATACCAGCGGGATCAAAGTCAGTACGGTGATTGAATAAATAATAGAAAGCGGTAGCCCCATCATTACATAGTCTTTTAGTCGGTAGTTACCCGCGCTATAAACCATTAGATTAGTTTGATAACCAAAAGGTGAAATAAAGCTGGCTGAAGCGCCAAATGCAACTGCCATAATAAACGGCAAAGGTTCTACGTTAAAGCCAATGGCTAGTGAGTAGGCAACCGGAAACGATAGCGCTGCAGCAGCATTATTAGTGATTAATTCGGTAAATAATACGGTCATTAAAAAGATAGCGATAAACGCGCCATAAGGGCCAAAGTCGCCCAGCACTACAAACATGGCGTCTGATATTTGCCCTGCAAGGCCGGTGCCTATCATCAGCTTAGCTAAACCTATAGCACTGCCCACGACAGCAAGTAACTCAATAGGAAAGCGGCGCTTTATTTCGCTTAGTTTGATAGTACCACACAGCATTAGGCCAATAAGTAACACTAACAAGCCTTTAACCAGCGGTACTGCACCTAAAATACTTAATCCCAGCACACCCGCAAAGCTTAACAATACAATATTTGATTGCTTTGCACTGAGGTGGGTTTGTAAATCAAGCCCTGAAATATACACAAACTCGCGCTTTAAGTTAGTTAAGTCATAAAAGCTTTTACCAGGGGCGAGAATGAGTGAATCACCCGCTTGTAATCGCACTTGCCCAAGCCCGCCTTGTAAACGGTCATGCCCACGGCGAATAGCAATAACGGCCGCATGAAATTGCTCTCTAAAGCGGGCTTCTTTTACCGTTTTGCCAATTAATTTAGACGACTGACTAACGACAACTTCAACGAGGTGTTCAATGTCTTTTTCGTGTTTGTCGTGCACCACTTTTAAGCCATCAAAGCGAGTAAGCAAAGGCACTGACTTTATGTCGCCCACAAACAGCAGTATGTCGTCTTGTTGAATAATATGTTGGGGGGTCACGGCGCAAATACGGTTGCCATCACGAATAATTTCAGCCAGAAACAAGTCTTTTAAGTCGCGTAAACCATTTTCTTCTACAGTACGATTTATTAGTTTAGAACCAGTTTGCACTTTCCCTTCTAGATAAAAAGGCACCACCTCTTGGCTATTTTTACCATTGTCGGGCAGGCATTTTAGCATCACCAAAATAGTAATTAAGCCCACACTAAGTGCGCCCAAACCCACCAAGGTAAAATCAAAAAAGCCCAGTGGCGCCATGCCCGCATCTACTGCAAAGCCATTTACGATTAAGTTAGTAGAGGTGCCAATAAGCGTAATAGTACCCCCTAAAATCGCGGTGTACGACAAGGGTAGCAATAGCTTTGAGGGAGAGTGGTTTGGGTTATCCTTTATGGCGGTAATTAATGAGGCAACTACCGCGGTATTGTTAGTAAAGGAAGACAAAAACGCTGTAGACAGCCCTAATTTAGTTACTGACTTAACTAAACTACCATTGGATAACGATTTGGCTAAACGCTGAATAAGCGTGGTTTTTTCTATCGCTATCGACACTAAAATTAATAACACTAAAGTAATTAATGATGAGTTAGTGTAATTAACCAGCATGTTTTCTAAATCTATTAACCCAGTTAGATAGCTTGTGCCTATGGCACTTACAAATAACCATGCAGGATTAATACGGGTGCCAAAAAGGCACCCGACTAAAAGCAACATAATGCCTGTTAAAATGAGCTGTTCTACCATGCTTTAAATGTTCCTAACAGGCGTTCATTAACGTTATAGCTTTGAAATATCAAGCGCTTGCCAATGCGGGAAGTGCTTGCGTACGAGGGCGTTAAATTCAACTTCAAAGTCGCTGTATTGTCCTGCGTTTTCTTCACTTTGCAGTACCTGTTCTATCATTCCTGCTGCAACCGTTAAGTTTGATAAGCGATCAATAAGAATAAATGAACCGGTTTCATGATTATGATGGTACTGGTCGGCTAAAATAGTCTCGGTCAGCTCCAGTGTCACAATCGCAATCTCGTTTAACTGCAATGAATCTGCACTGCCATGCTCTAGCGTGTTTACATCAATAGTGTGATCAATTTTTGTGACCGTGGCCGAGGTGTTTTTGCTGCAAAGTTTAAGGTTGTAGCTTTTACCAAGCACCAATGGCGACTCGTGCATCCACACAATTTTAGCCTGTAATTGGTTGGTTACTTGAGCTTGCGAATTTGCAGGCACAATAACGTCTCCTCGGCTAATATCTATTTCAGTATTAAGAGTAACCGTAATTGCTTGGCCAGCTTGTGCAGTATCTAGGTTGCCATCAAAAGTAACAATTTCTTTAATATGTGATGTTTTACCTGAAGGCAGTACCTTTACTTCATCACCTACACGTAATTTACCCGATGTAAGCGTGCCTTGAAAACCACGGAAGTTTAGATTAGGGCGTACCACGTATTGCACCGGAAGACGCGCTTCAAAACCGGTGTCGATTTCAGCGGCTGGTGAATCTTCTAACAGCTCAAGCAATGGTTTGTCGGTGTAATAAGGAGTGTGCGCAGAGCGAGTTACTACGTTATCGCCTTTAAGCGCCGACATAGGCACAAACTTAATATTTGATACGTTAAGTTGCTCAGCAAATTTTAAATAATCGGCTTTAATTTTTTCATAAACGGTTTCGTCAAAATCAACAATATCCATTTTGTTAACCGCAACCACGAACTGCTTAATGCCTAATGAGTCACAAATAAAGCTATGGCGCTTAGTTTGTACCTGCACGCCATAGCGCGCATCCACTAAAATAATGGCAACATCACTAGTTGAAGCGCCAGTAACCATGTTTCGGGTATACTGCTCATGCCCTGGGGTGTCGGCTATAATAAACTTACGTTTAGCGGTTGAAAAGTAGCGGTACGCTACGTCAATTGTTATACCTTGCTCACGCTCAGCTTGTAGGCCATCTACTAACAGTGCTAAATCAAGATCTTCACCGGCGTTACCCACTTTTTCGTTATCTTTATGAAGCGCGGCTAGCTGATCTTCATAAATTTGGTGACTATCATGCAGTAGGCGGCCAATTAAGGTTGATTTACCGTCATCCACACTGCCACAAGTCAGCATACGCAATAAGCTTTTATCTTGTTGACGTGCTAGGTAAGCGTCTATACCAATTTCTTTTACTTCATTAAATGTATCGTTATTTAGGTTAGACATTAGAAATACCCCTCACGTTTTTTCTTCTCCATAGAGCCTGCTGAATCATGATCAATCACTCGACCTTCACGTTCAGATGACGATGAAAGCAGCATTTCTTCAATAATTTCGGTTAGATTGCTGGCGGTAGATTCAACTGCACCTGTTAGTGGATAACAGCCTAATGTTCTAAAGCGAACCGACTTCATTTGCGGTACTTCACCTTCATTAAGTGGCATGCGCTCGTCATCAACCATAATTAAAGTACCATCGCGCTCTACTACAGGGCGCTCTTTAGCAAGGTAAAGTGGCACCATTTCGATGTTTTCTTGATATATGTATTGCCAAATATCTAGTTCAGTCCAGTTAGATAATGGGAATACACGAATACTTTCTCCTGGGTTCACTTGGCTGTTATAGGTATTCCAAAGCTCAGGACGTTGGTTTTTAGGATCCCAGCGATGGTGTTTATCACGAAATGAGTAAACACGCTCTTTAGCCCGTGATTTCTCTTCATCACGACGTGCGCCACCAAATGCGGCATCAAAACCGTATTTATTAAGCGCTTGCTTTAGCCCTTGAGTTTTCATGATATCGGTATGTTTACCCGAGCCATGTGTAAACGGGCCTATACCCATTTCGATACCTTCAGGGTTTTTGTGTACGATTAAATCAAAGCCGTACTCTTTAGCTAAACGGTCTCGAAACTCAATCATTTCACGAAACTTCCAGTTGGTGTCTACGTGTAATAACGGAAACGGAATCTTCGCAGGATAAAATGCTTTACGAGCTAGATGCAAAAGCACCGATGAGTCTTTACCGATTGAGTAAAGCATAACTGGGTTCTCAAACTCAGCGGCGACTTCGCGCATGATTTTGATACTTTCAGCTTCAAGTTGCTGAAGGTGAGTTAAAGCCATTGTTGGTCGTCCTACTAAAATGATTAAATTAAAATCTGTTAAATTACGCTACGTCTGTCAGTGGTTGAGCAAAGCTACTGATCTGCGCTTTTTCACCAAACCAGTGTAATTGGTCATGTAGTGAGGCCACTTCACCTATAATGAGTAACGCGGGCGAAATTATTTGATGCTGCTCAATAAGCTGCGCTAATTGGTCTAACTGTCCGGTAACTACGCGTTGATTTTTACGTGTGCCGTTTTCAATAATTGCCACTGGTGTTGTTGCTTCTCGCCCATGTTTTAATAGCTCGGCTTGAATATGCGGCGATTTAATCACCCCCATATAAATAGCCAGTGTTTGGTTTTTTTGTGCAAGCGACTGCCAATTAAGCTCTTGGCCTCCCTTTTTACAGTGACCAGTAACAAATTGAATAGCTTGAGCATGATCACGATGCGTTAAAGGAATACCTGCATAGGCACTACAGCCTGCGGCCGCCGTTATACCTGGCACTATTTGGTAATTTACGTTATTGGCTGCCAGTACTTGTACTTCTTCGCCACCACGACCATAAATAAATGGGTCGCCGCCTTTAATACGACATACTTTTTTACCTTGTTGCGCTAAATCAACTAGCATCTGGTTAGTGTCTTCTTGGGCTACGCTATGATCGCCTAAGCGCTTACCCACACAAATTAAATCGGCATCGCGGCGTACTAATTCCATAATTTCGTCGGAAACTAAATAATCATATACCACCACGTCGGCTTGTTGCATTAGCTGCAATGCTTTTAGGGTGAGTAACTCTGGATCCCCAGGGCCTGCACCTACTACGTATACTTCACCTTCTGGCTCTACTTTGGCATCTAGCATTTTCTCTAGTTGTTGTTCAGCGCCATGGGTATCACCGGTTTGAACTTTGCTTACTACTGATGAATCAAACACGCCTTCCCAAAATTGGCGACGATCAGCAAAATGTTTAAAGCGTTGCTTTACTTTATGGCGAAAGCCACCGACCAAGTTAGCGAGTGGGCCGATATGCTGCGGAATAAGTGCTTCGAGCTTTTCACGTAAGCGCCTTGCTAAAACCGGCGCGGTACCTGCACTTGAAATCGCAATGGTAATTGGGTTGCGATCAACAATAGAGGGGAAAATAAAGGTACATTTAGGTTGATCATCCACCACGTTTACAAACACATTACGCGCATTGGCGAGTTCAAATACGGTGTTGTTTACTTCATCGTTGTCGGTGGCGGCAATAATCAAAATTTTGCCATCAAGATGCGTCTCTTCAAAATAGGCATCTATTAATGTTACTTCATCATTATGCGCATGTTCTTTTAATTCTTCGCAAAACCAAGGAGCAACTAGCGTTACATCGGCGCGTGCTTTTAAAAACGCACGGCATTTTCGCAAGGCAACCTCTCCACCGCCAACAACCAATACGGGTTTGTTGTCGAGTTTGGTAAAGATAGGTAAATATTGCACTGAATAACGCCCCTAAAAATAATAAAGTGTTTAACTGAGAAGCAGAATATAGTGGCTATTGATAAGTAAAAAATAATTAAATCTTAGTTGATATTCTTAAAAGTTATATCAATCATGTTTTTTAGGTCTAAATCGTATTTAGTAAGGGGTAGAGTGACATTTAGTATAAAAAACGCGCTTATAGTGTTTGGTTATGAGCTATAGCAAGTTTAAGCTATGATGCTCTTATATAGGTTAAGGTCACACAATTTCATAGGCATAAAATGACAAACAATACTCAAAACGCCACGCTAGCCGTTAGCTTAATGGACTTAACCAGTTTAAACACTGATGATAGTCAAGCCAGTATTAACGCATTAGTAAACAGTATAAACCCTAAGCTAGGCACGCCTGCTGCGCTTTGTGTGTTTAGTGAATTTGTTGATGACGCTAAAATAGCACTTGCTAATCGCTTATTGAGCCATGTAAAAGTGGCCACCGTAACTAACTTTCCCTCTGGTGATGCGCCACTCAATGAAGTACTCAATGAAACCCTGATAGCCATAGAGCGGGGGGCCGATGAAATTGACTTAGTCATTCCTTATAAAGCGCTTTTAAAAGGTGAAGCAGATACCGTGCTGGAATACGTGAGTGAGAGTAAAAAGGTATGTGGCAGCCGTGCTAAGCTCAAAGTGATCATTGAAACTGGCGAGCTAAAAACGGCAGCATTTATTACTCAAGCAACCGAACTTGCCATCCAAGGCGGAGCTGATTTTGTAAAAACCAGTACAGGAAAAGTAGCTGTGAATGCCACGCTTGAAGCGACTGAAATAATGCTTAAAGCCATCAAAAAATCATCAAAGCGAGTTGGTTTTAAGGCTGCTGGTGGAGTCAAGACCGCAGTAGATGCAAATGCTTATTTGCAACTAGCAACCGAGATTATGGGGCATGATTATTTAGCACCAGAAACATTTAGGTTTGGCGCTTCATCGCTGTTAAATGACGTTTATAAGGTGTTGAATGAAGCGCAGCAGTGATGCCGAAAAACAACAATTAGAGCACGATGCGGCCAAATTGTTTTTGCGATGTTATGAACAACAAACGGGAATTCACATGCGCCATATTTGGCACAATGAACCGAATAGACCCGATGTAAGCTGTTATCAAGAAAATCAGCAACTCGATATAGAGGTGGCGCATTTATACGCCAGTGAAACGGAAGCCATGGCCGTGTTAGGCCGGCCACTGTCGATACAAATGCAGCGTGATTTAGCCGACATGGCGCAACAACCAAGCGAACACCGGTTGCAATCCGCGTTGGAGCGCTTATTAAAGCAAAAAGCGACTAAGCGTTATTATTCAAAGCGTACGTGGTTGTTAATTCGTAACGCTAGTACTATTTGGCATAAGAGCGACTTTGAAGCGGCAGTCAAAAAAGTATGTTTTCCAAATACCCATCAATTTGAACAAATATGGTTACTGTGTGATTTTTATCGCGGTGAGTTATTACGAGTAGATCATTAAAAAAGTGATTTGACTAATACGTATTAAATGTTTCTAAACGGATGAAAGCCACAGGATTAATTTGATTATCAGGTCTATAAACTTATTAACAGTGAAGATTTTATCAGATGACTATCTTTACTCTTGTGTTAATGAATTGCGTAAGTATAATAGGCATCCACTTTGCAGGGGCGTAGTTCCAATTGGTAGAACAGCGGTCTCCAAAACCGACGGTTGGGAGTTCGAATCTCTCCGCCCCTGCCAATTTTTACAAAGTGAATAAAGTCTAGAACTAAAAATCGGTTTGAGAAAGCTTGTTTTTAAGTTTAGATTTTAATGGATTAACCCTGTCGACGTGCAGGGTTGTTGTGTCTGTAGTTAAGGTAATAATATTATGAGCACGAATATAGAAACACCATCAAGTGGGATGGAGTCAGTAAAGTGGTTAGTAGCAATTGCGCTACTTGCAGGCGCAGTCGTTGGTAATCATATGTTTGCAGATCAGTCTGTATTACTACGTGCTATTGGCGTTGTGGTTGCAATAGCGGCGGGTTTAGCTATTGCTTCGCAAACTTTTAAGGGACGTACCTTCCTTGCTTTTGCTAAAGAAGCGCGTATTGAAGTACGCAAAGTAATTTGGCCAACGCGTCAAGAAACAACGCACACGACATTAATCGTAATGGTTGCAACAGTGATTATGGCACTTATCCTTTGGGGATTAGATGGCATTTTATTTCGCGCTGTAGGCTTTTTAACTGGATTGGAGATCTGATCCCATGTCGGATGACAATAACGAAAAGAAACTACGTTGGTACGTAGTACAAGCTTTCTCAGGTTATGAGAAGCGTGTTGCTCAAACATTATTAGAGCACATTAAAATCAAAGGCCTAGAAGATAGCTTTGGTGAAGTATTAGTTCCTACTGAAGAAGTAGTTGAGATGCGTGCTGGTCAAAAGCGTAAGTCTGAGCGTAAATTCTTCCCAGGTTACGTACTAGTACAAATGGATATGAACGATGCAAGCTGGCACTTAGTAAATAGCACTGAACGTGTTATGGGCTTTATTGGTGGTACATCAGACCGTCCTGCACCAATTAGTTCTAAAGAAGCTGATCGCATTCTTAATCGCCTACAAGAAAACGCTGAAGCGCCTAAACCAGCAACATTATTTGAGCCGGGTGAAGTGGTTCGTGTTACTGATGGTCCATTTGCAGACTTTAGTGGTGTGGTTGAAGAAGTTGACTACGAAAAGAGCCGCGTTAAAGTGTCGGTACTTATTTTTGGTCGTTCTACGCCAGTTGAACTTGAATTTGGTCAAGTTGAACAAGATAAGTAATTGATTTAAAGCGTCGCGTTAAAAACTTTTAAATTTTTGGCACGAAGCTTGAAAAAGGCCGCTGATTAACTTATAATCAGCGGCCTTTTTGTATTCAGGGAAAACGGTTGTTTAACTGTTTGCAGAAAGTGAGAAACCAATTTTTAAACTGGGAAGCCGCTAGAGTACGCGTCCTCGCGCGCACAAGGCTAAGACCCACCTAATGAGGTATTTATAATGGCTAAGAAAGTTGAAGCTCTAATCAAGCTACAAGTTGCTGCTGGTATGGCTAACCCTAGTCCTCCAGTAGGTCCAGCACTAGGTCAACACGGTGTAAACATCATGGAATTCTGTAAAGCGTTTAACGCACGTACAGAATCTATCGAGAAAGGCGCTCCAGTTCCTGTAGTGATCTCTGTTTACGGCGACCGTTCATTTACGTTCGACATGAAAACGCCACCGGCTGCTTACTTACTTAAGAAAGCTGCAGGTATCAAATCTGGTTCAGGCCGTCCTAACACTGAAAAAGTAGGCACAGTAACTCGTGCTCAACTTGAAGAAATCGTTGAGACAAAGAAACCAGACCTTACAGCTTCTGATTTAGAAGCTGCGGTTCGCACTATCGCAGGTTCTGCGCGTGCGATGGGCTTGAACGTAGAGGACTAAGATAATGGCTAAATTAACTAAACGTATGCGTACTATCCGCGAAAAAGTGGAAGTAACTAAAGATTACGAAATTAACGAAGCAGTTGCTCTTTTAAAAGAATTAGCGACAGCTAAATTCGTAGAAAGTGTTGACGTTGCTGTTAACCTTGGTATCGATGCTCGTAAATCTGATCAAAACGTTCGTGGTGCGACTGTACTACCTAACGGTACTGGTCGTGACGTTCGTGTTGCTGTATTCACTCAAGGCGCTAATGCAGAAGCTGCAAAAGAAGCCGGTGCTGAATTAGTAGGCATGGAAGATCTTGCTGAACTAGTTAAGAAAGGCGAGATGAATTTTGACGTTGTTGTTGCATCACCAGACGCTATGCGTGTTGTTGGTCAACTAGGTCAAATCTTAGGCCCACGTGGTCTAATGCCAAACCCTAAAACTGGTACTGTAACACCTAACGTTGCAGAAGCAGTTAAAAATGCGAAAGCAGGTCAAGTGCGTTACCGCAATGACAAAAATGGTATCATCCATACTACGATTGGTAAGGTTGATTTCACTGCTGAGCAGTTACAACAAAACCTTGAAGCTCTAATTGTTGCGCTTAAGAAGGCTAAACCTTCTCAAGCTAAAGGTGTTTACTTGAAGAAAGTAACTATCTCTACAACAATGGGCGCAGGTGTTTCTGTTGACCAAAGCACTTTAAGCACAGTTGTTGCTTAATTGAGTGTTTACATGGCGTGAAATTTGTACTATAATTTTGCGCCATTTTGCTGATTAATTTAGTTAATCGCAAAGTAAAGAATTCGGGTTGAAGTCCATAATTTCGAAGCGCCTTCGGGCAACGCGATAAATTGGGCTTCCGTCCAAGACCGTAGGCGGCTTCGGCCTTAATACTACCTACGTAGACGGTGTGAATCCCCAGATAGATTTTTCCTAATCTTCTGGCTCTCGCCGTAAAAAGCATCTCCACCTTTATTGGTGGGGAAGAGTAAAACAGGGAAGCCGATGTACGGTAACCCATTAAACCAGGAGTAACACCCATGGCTTTAAATCTTCAAGGCAAAAAGGCAATTGTTGCTGAAGTCAACGAAGCAGCCACTGGTGCTCTATCTGCAGTAGTTGCAGATTCTCGTGGTGTAACAGTTGGTGCAATCACTGCCCTTCGTAAAGAAGCTCGTGCAAATGGTGTTTGGATGAAAGTTGTCCGTAACACTCTAGCTAAACGTGCTCTTGAAGGAACAGACTTTGAATGCCTATCTGATTCATTTGTTGGTCCAAGCTTAATCGCTTTCTCATCAGAGCACCCAGGTGCTGCTGCGCGTATCTTTTCAGACTTCGCGAAAAAGAATGAGAAATTTGAGCTTAAAACGGCCGCTTTTGAAGGTAATGTAGTAGATGCAGCTATGCTTGCAACTCTACCTACATACGACGAAGCTGTTGCACGCTTAATGAGCGCTATGAAAGAAGCGTCTGCTGGTAAATTGTGTAAAACAATTGAAGCAGTACGTGTACAGAAAGAAGAGCAAGCTGCTTAATTTTAAGCTGTTTAATCCCTTTCGGTGTAAATTTATTTGGACCTTAGAGTCCGTTAATTATTAGGAAATTTGTAATGTCTGTAACTAAAGACCAAATCCTTGACGCAATTGCTGAAATGTCAGTAATGGACGTTGTTGCTCTAGTTGAAGCAATGGAAGAAAAATTCGGCGTAACTGCTGCAGCTGCTATGGTAGCAGGTCCTGCTGCTGAAGCTGCTGAAGAGAAAACAGAATTTGACGTAATCCTTACTGGCGCTGGCGCTAATAAAGTTGCGGCAATCAAAGCTGTTCGTGGCGCAACTGGTCTTGGCTTAAAAGAAGCTAAAGCACTTGTTGAAGCTGCTCCAACTCCAGTTAAAGAAGGTATTTCTAAGGAAGAAGCTGAAGCTCTTGCTAAAGAACTTACTGAAGCTGGTGCTGAAGTTGAGGTTAAGTAATCTAGCTTTTGCTAGGTTCGCTGCCTGAGAAATCAGGCAAGGGCTGGTGATTATTTAATCACCGGCCTTTTTGCGCTATAGAGCGACTATTCTTATAGCGCAAATAAAATCTGATTTATTCTTTAATTTCAACGCTTTATAGTTTGCTAGTGTTGAGGTGGGATTAAGTTGGAACAACAGTTAAATGTTGTACATCTTGGCATAGATGCCAGTTAAGTCTGTTCTTACAAGAACAGGTCGGGTCAAAGATCAGCAAGCTGAGGAACCCCATGGCTTACTCTTATTCTGAAAAGAAACGTATCCGTAAGGATTTTGGTAAACGTCCACAAGTTTTGGATATACCTTTCTTACTGTCGACGCAGTTAGAATCGTTTAAAAAATTCTTAGTCCCGGACGCTGATGGCGATCATGGTTTGGAAGCTGCCTTCCGTTCTGTGTTCCCAATTAAAAGCTACTCGGGAAATTCTGAGCTTCAATACGTAAGTTATCGTATTGGTGAGCCAGTATTCGATGTAAAAGAATGTCAAATTCGCGGTGTGACTTATTCTGCTCCACTTCGCGTGAAACTGCGTCTTGTAGTAATGGACAAAGAAGCTCCAGGCACAGTTAAAGACATTAAAGAGCAAGAAGTTTACATGGGCGAAATTCCGCTCATGACCGATACCGGTACTTTTGTAATCAATGGTACAGAGCGTGTTATCGTTTCTCAGCTACACCGTAGCCCTGGTGTATTCTTTGATAACGACCGCGGTAAAACTCACTCGTCAGGTAAAGTGCTTTATAACGCACGCGTAATTCCTTACCGTGGTTCATGGTTAGACTTCGAATTTGATGCAAAAGATAACTTATATGTACGTATTGACCGTCGTCGTAAATTACCGGCGTCTATCATCTTACGTGCACTTGAGTACACGAGTGAAGAAATCCTAGATATCTTCTTCGATACTACTGCGTTTGAAATTGCTGACGGTAAAGTTCTTATGGAACTTGTACCTTCACGTTTACGTGGTGAAACTGCCGCTTTTGATATCAAGAGCGAAGACGGTGAAGTCCTTGTTGAAAGCGGTCGTCGTGTTACGGCTCGCCACATCAAGAGCATCGAGAAAAAAGGCATTAATCAATTAGAAGTACCACATGAGTACATCATTGGCCGTGTATTAGCGAAGAACTATGTTGATGAGTCAACAGGTGAAATCATCGCGACTGCAAATGACGAGCTAACGCTTGAAATGATGGCTGAATTGGTTAAAGCAGGTCACACTACTATTGATACATTATATATCAATGAAGTGGACAGCGGCGCTTACATGTCAAATACATTAAACATTGACTCGTCAAGCAACCGTTTAGAAGCACTAGTAGAAATTTATCGCATGATGCGCCCAGGCGAGCCACCGACGAAAGACGCGGCTGAAGCCTTATTTGAGAACTTATTCTTCTCAGAAGAACGCTATGACTTATCAACAGTAGGTCGTATGAAGTTCAATAGCCGTGTTGGTTACGATTCAGACACAGGCCCTGGCACATTAAGCAAAGAAGACATCGTAGCGGTTATGAAAGTATTGATTGCTATTCGTAACGGTGTTGGCGATGTTGATGATATAGACCACTTAGGCAACCGTCGTATACGTAGTGTTGGCGAAATGGCTGAGAACCAATTCCGTGTAGGTTTAGTACGTGTAGAACGTGCTGTACGTGAGCGTTTAAGCTTAGGTGACCTAGACGCGATCATGCCACAAGATCTTATTAATGCTAAGCCTATTTCGGCAGCAGTTAAAGAGTTCTTCGGCTCGTCTCAGTTATCACAGTTTATGGACCAAAATAACCCGCTATCAGAAGTAACGCACAAGCGTCGTATTTCTGCATTAGGTCCGGGCGGTCTAACTCGTGAGCGTGCTGGCTTTGAAGTACGTGACGTTCACGTAACTCACTACGGTCGTGTATGTCCAATCGAGACTCCTGAGGGTCCAAACATCGGTCTAATTAACTCATTGTCTACGTATGCACGTACCAATGACTACGGTTTCTTAGAAACACCTTACCGCAAAGTGGTAGACGGTGTAGTAACTGATGAAGTTGATTACCTATCAGCCATTGAAGAAGGTCAGTTTGTTATCGCACAGGCGAACTCAAACTTAACTGAAACCAATGAGTTTGTAGATGAACTTATTCCATGTCGTCACAAAGGTGAATCAACCTTTATGGGTCGCATGGACCAACAATATATGGATGTATCACCACAACAGGTGATCTCTGTAGCGGCCGCACTTATCCCGTTCCTAGAACACGATGATGCTAACCGTGCATTGATGGGTTCAAACATGCAACGTCAAGCAGTACCAACATTGAAAGCGGACAAACCGTTAGTAGGTACTGGTATTGAGTTAACACTAGCGAAAGACTCTGGTGTAACGATTGTTGCAAAACGTGGTGGTGAAGTAATGTATGCCGACGCAAGTCGCATCGTTGTTAATGTACATGAAGAAGAACGCATTCCTGGTGAAGCGGGCATCGACATCTACAACTTAACCAAGTACACACGTTCTAACCAAAATACATGTATTAACCAAAAACCAACATGCATGGTTGGTGAACCGGTTACTCGTGGCGATGTGTTAGCAGATGGTCCTTCGACTGACTTAGGTGACTTAGCCCTTGGTCAAAACCTTCGCGTGGCATTCATGCCATGGAACGGTTACAACTTCGAGGATTCAATCTTACTATCAGAGCGCGTAGTTGAAGAAGATCGTCTAACGACTATTCATATTCAAGAACTACAGTGTATTGCCCGTGATACTAAATTAGGCTCAGAAGAGATCACAGCAGATATCCCGAACGTGGGTGAATCTGCACTAGGCAAGCTTGATGAATCAGGTGTTGTATATATTGGTGCTGAAGTTAAAGGCGGCGATATCCTAGTAGGTAAAGTGACTCCGAAAGGCGAAACGCAATTAACACCAGAAGAAAAGCTACTACGTGCTATCTTCGGTGAGAAAGCGTCTGACGTTAAAGACAGCTCTTTACGTGTACCAAACTCCGTAACCGGTACTGTAATCGACGTACAAGTTTTCACCCGTGATGGTGTTGAAAAAGATAAACGTGCGTTAGAAGTTGAAGACATGCAGCTTCGCGAAGCGAAGAAAGACTTCAACGAAGAGTTCCGTATTTTAGAAGCCGGTGTTTTAGACCGTGCACGCAAGTTACTTGTGGCAGCTGGTTTCGATGAAGACAACTTAGCGTCACTGAATGCTGAAAAGTTACTAACTCAAAGCCTTGCTGAAGAAGACAAGCAAGCTGAACTTGAGCAACTAGCTGCACAGTACGATGAGCTTAAAGCTGAATACGATAAGAAGTTTGAAAACAAACGTCGTAAAATTACCCAAGGTGATGACTTAGCACCAGGCGTACTTAAGATTGTTAAAGTATACCTAGCTGTTAAACGTCGTATCCAACCGGGTGATAAAATGGCGGGTCGTCACGGTAACAAAGGTGTTATCTCGACTATCGTACCAGTAGAAGATATGCCATACGATGACAAAGGTCGTACGGTAGATATCGTACTAAATCCACTAGGTGTACCATCACGTATGAACATCGGTCAGATCCTTGAAACACATATGGGTCTAGCTGCACGTGGTATTGGTGAGCGCTTAGAAGAAATGATGAAAGAGCAACGCGAGCTTCATGAGCTACGCGAATTCATCAAACAAGCTTATGAGATCGGTGAATCTCGTCAGGTTGTGGATATTGCTAGTTTCTCTGATGACGAAATTCGTCGTTTAGCTGAAAACTTGAAAGGTGGTTTACCGATTGCTACTCCTGCATTTGATGGCGCGAAAGAAAGCGAAATCAAAGACATGCTAGAGCTAGGCGGCTACCCTAGAAGTGGTCAGGTTACACTTTATGATGGCCGTACTGGCGATCAGTTTGAACGTCAAGTAACTGTAGGTTACATGTACATGCTTAAACTTAACCACTTGGTTGACGATAAGATGCACGCACGTTCTACTGGTTCTTACAGCCTTGTTACTCAGCAGCCGCTGGGTGGTAAAGCACAGTTCGGTGGCCAGCGTTTTGGTGAGATGGAAGTATGGGCACTTGAAGCTTACGGTGCTGCTTACACGCTACAAGAAATGCTAACAGTGAAATCGGATGACGTGAACGGTCGTACTAAGATGTATAAAAACATCGTTGATGGTAACCATAAAATGGAACCAGGTATGCCAGAATCGTTCAACGTATTGTTGAAAGAAATCCGCTCACTGGGTATCAACATCGAGTTGGAAGAAAATTAAGTCAATTAGATGCTGCAGTTAGCGCTGCAGCATCTGTTATGGCTGAATAGAATGTAGGGACGAGAACATCCGTCCTCAAGATTAACTCCGACAGGAGAGCTAAGGTGAAAGACTTACTTAAGTTTCTGAAGCAACAAAATAAGACCGAAGAATTCGATGCAATTCGCATTGGTCTTGCTTCACCAGACATGGTTCGCTCATGGTCATACGGTGAAGTAAAGAAACCTGAGACTATTAACTACCGTACTTTCAAGCCTGAGCGCGATGGCTTATTCTGTGCCCGTATTTTCGGCCCAGTGAAAGATTATGAGTGTTTATGTGGTAAATATAAACGCCTTAAACACCGTGGTGTGATCTGTGAAAAGTGTGGCGTTGAAGTAACACTCACTAAAGTGCGTCGTGACCGTATGGGTCATATAGAACTGGCAAGTCCAGTTGCGCATATATGGTTTTTAAAATCATTACCGTCACGTATCGGCTTAATGCTTGATATGACGCTTCGTGATATTGAACGTGTTCTTTACTTCGAATCATTCGTAGTAACTGAGCCTGGCATGACAACGCTTGAGCGTGGTCAGCTATTAGGTGAAGAAGAATACCTAGATGCACTTGAAGAGCACGGCGATGAGTTTGAAGCGAAGATGGGTGCTGAAGCAGTATTAGACTTGCTTCGTGAACTCGATCTTGCTCAATTAATTGCAGAGATGCGTGAAGAGTTACCAACAATTAACTCTGAAACTAAGCGTAAAAAGATCACTAAACGTCTTAAGTTAATGGAATCGTTCCACCAATCAGGTAATAACCCTGAGTGGATGATCATGACAGTACTTCCAGTATTGCCACCTGACTTACGTCCATTAGTACCACTAGACGGTGGCCGCTTTGCGACATCTGATCTAAATGACCTTTACCGTCGTGTTATTAACCGTAATAACCGTCTTAAGCGTCTACTAGATTTAGCTGCACCAGATATTATCGTACGCAACGAAAAACGTATGTTACAAGAAGCGGTTGATGCGCTACTTGATAACGGTCGTCGTGGTCGTGCAATTACAGGTTCTAACAAACGTCCACTTAAATCGCTTGCTGATATGATCAAAGGTAAGCAAGGTCGTTTCCGTCAGAACTTACTTGGTAAGCGTGTAGATTATTCTGGCCGTTCTGTAATCACGGTTGGTCCTACACTTAAGCTTCATCAGTGTGGTCTTCCTAAGAAGATGGCATTAGAGCTTTTCAAACCATTCATCTATGGCAAATTAGAACGTCGCGGCATGGCTACGACAATCAAAGCAGCTAAAAAGATGGTTGAGCGTGAAGTAGCGGAAGTATGGGATGTACTAGACGAAGTAATTCGTGAACATCCAGTATTACTTAACCGTGCACCAACACTTCACCGTTTGGGTATCCAAGCGTTTGAACCTGTGCTTATCGAAGGTAAAGCGATTCATTTGCATCCATTAGTATGTGCGGCCTACAACGCCGACTTCGATGGTGACCAAATGGCGGTACACGTACCGCTAACAATTGAAGCGCAGCTAGAAGCTCGTGCGTTAATGATGTCTACAAACAACATCTTATCGCCTGCTAATGGTGAGCCAATCATCGTTCCTTCACAGGACGTTGTATTAGGTCTTTATTACATGACGCGTGACCGCATTAACGCGAAAGGCGAAGGCACCGTATTTAAAGACCCAAAAGAAGCAGAAAAAGCATACCGTAGTGGTAATGCCGACCTTCACGCAAAAGTGAAAGTACGTATTAGCCAATCAGTAGCTAATGAAGATGGTGTTGTAGAAGATACAATTACTATCATTGATACTACAGTGGGTCGTGCAATTCTGTCTCTTATTTTACCTAAGGGTATGCCGTTTGAGTCAATCAACCAAGCCCTAGGTAAAAAGCAAATTTCTAGCTTATTAAATGAGTGTTACCGTCGTCTTGGTTTAAAAGACACTGTTGTGTTTGCTGACCAAGTTATGTACACCGGTTTCCACTACGCAATGAAGTCAGGTGTTTCAATTGGTATCGATGACTTAGTTATCCCACCAGTGAAAGCATCAATCATTGAATCAGCTGAAGCTGAAGTAACTGAAATCAACCAACAGTTCCAATCGGGTCTTGTTACGGCTGGTGAAAAGTACAACAAAGTTATCGATATCTGGTCACGTGTAAATGAAAACTTATCACGTGAAATGATGGCGAACTTGTCAAAAGACACCGTAGTGAATGCGCAAGGTGAAGAAGAAGAGCAACCGTCATTTAACTCAGTGTTTATGATGGCCGACTCAGGTGCTCGTGGTAGTGCCGCTCAGATCCGTCAGCTAGCAGGTATGCGTGGTCTAATGGCACGTCCAGATGGTTCAATCATCGAGACGCCAATCACGGCTAACTTCCGTGAAGGTCTAAACGTACTTCAGTACTTCATCTCAACGCACGGTGCGCGTAAAGGTCTTGCCGATACAGCACTGAAAACAGCGAACTCGGGTTACCTAACGCGTCGTCTAGTAGACGTTGCACAAGATTTGGTAATCAATGAAGACGATTGTGGCACAGAAGATGGCTTAACAATGAAACCGCTTATTGAAGGTGGTGACGTTGTAGAAGCACTTCGCGAACGTGTACTAGGTCGTGTTGTTGCTGAGCCTGTTGTTATCCCTGGTACTAATACAGTACTTGTAGAACGTAACATCATGCTTGACGAAAAACTGTGTGACCTTTTAGAAGAGCACTCAGTTGATGAAGTTCGTGTACGTTCAGTTATCACCTGTGATAACGACTTTGGTGTTTGTGCTAAGTGTTATGGTCGTGACCTTGCACGTGGTCATATCATCAACGCGGGTGAATCAGTAGGTGTTATCGCGGCACAATCAATCGGTGAGCCGGGTACACAGCTTACGATGCGTACATTCCACATCGGTGGTGCGGCATCAAGAGCGTCTGCTGAGAATAATGTACAAGTTAAAACTAACGGTACATTAAAACTTCACAACGCTAAGTATGTATTAAATACAGACGATAAGATTGTTATTACCTCACGTTCTACAGAAATCACTATCATTGATAGCTATGGTCGTGAGAAAGAGCGTTATAAAGTACCTTACGGTGCGGTATTAACAGTGCAAGACAATGCAGAAGTTCAAGGTAACGACATCGTTGCTACTTGGGACCCGCATAGTCACCCAATCGTTCTTGAGCATAAATCAAAAGTATCGTTCAGCGATATCGATGATTCAAACACTGAAGCACAGACCGACGAACTAACGGGTTTAACTCGTGTAGTTGTTAAAGATCTTGCTAAAGCGAATGCGAAAGAGCCGAAACTTATCATTGAAAGTGATGAGCGTGGCTTGCAAGAAACGCGTCTTCCTTCATTCACTACGATTGAAGTAACAGACGGCGCGACTGCAAACCCAGGTGACGTATTAGCACGTATTCCGCAAGAAGGTTCGAAAACTCGTGATATCACGGGTGGTCTACCACGCGTAGCCGACTTATTTGAAGCACGTAAGCCGAAAGATCCAGCTATCTTAGCTGAAATCACCGGTACGATTAGCTTCGGTAAAGAGACTAAAGGTAAGAAACGTTTAGTTATTACTCCAGCTGAAGGCGATCATTACGAAGAAATGATCCCTAAGTGGCGTCAACTTAACGTGTTTGAAGGTGAGCAAGTGTCTAAAGGTGAAGTTATCGCCGATGGTCCAGAATCACCGCATGACATCTTACGCCTACGTGGTGTGACTCATGTTGCTAACTACATTGTTAACGAAGTGCAAGAGGTTTACCGTTTGCAGGGCGTTAAGATCAATGATAAGCACATTGAAACTATTATTCGTCAAATGCTACGTAAATGTATCATTCTAGACGGTGGTGATACTGAGTTCTTAGCCGGTGAGCAAATTGAAGTGGCACGCGTTAATATCGCAAACCGCGACCTTGAAGCTCAAGGTAAGATCCCAGCTAAGTTTGAAATCCAGTTAATGGGTATCACTAAAGCATCACTAGCGACAGAATCTTTCATCTCAGCAGCCTCGTTCCAGGAGACAACTCGTGTCCTAACAGAAGCCGCTGTAAATGGTAAGAGCGATGAACTACGCGGTCTGAAAGAAAACGTAATTGTGGGTCGATTGATCCCAGCCGGTACCGGTTTTGCGTATCATCAAGATCGTATAGCTCGTCGTAAGCAAAAAGACGTTGTTGAAGAGCAAACGGTAAGTGCAGAAGAGGCGACTCAAGCACTGACTGATGCCTTAAACGCGGATTTATCTGGAAATCAATAAACCGAATCTAATCAATAGATTAGAGTTTAGCAAGGTAGTTATCTACTGCCTTGCGAGCGGTTTAGGTTGACAGGTCAATCTTTGCTCATTAAAATTCCGCCACCCATTTACTTGCACGTTTAATACATGCTGGTAAAACAAGGGCGGATTTTTTATTTTTTTCAGTAGTAATTTTAATTTCAGGAGCTATTTAAATGGCAACTATTAACCAGCTAGTGCGTAAGCCACGTCGTAGCAAGGTTACTAAAAGTAACTCAGCTGCGCTTAAAGCGTGTCCGCAAAAGCGTGGTGTATGTACTCGCGTATATACAACTACACCTAAGAAACCAAACTCGGCGTTACGTAAAGTAGCTCGTGTACGTTTAACTAACGGTTTCGAAGTAACTTCATACATCGGTGGTGAAGGTCATAACCTTCAAGAGCACAGTGTAATCCTAATCCGTGGTGGTCGTGTTAAAGATTTACCAGGTGTGCGTTTCCACACTGTACGTGGTGCACTTGACTGTGCAGGCGTAAGCGACCGTCGTCAAGCTCGTTCTAAATACGGTGCAAAACGCCCTAAAGGCTAATTGTATTCCGTTAGTAAGGCCAAGCACTAAATATTATTAATTATTGTTTTGGGTTATTGTTCCAAAAGGACAAACCTGAATAAACCGGAGATACAAAATGCCTAGAAGACGCGTAATAGGTCAACGTAAAATTCTTCCAGATCCTAAGTTCGGATCGGAACTTCTTGCAAAATTCGTTAACATCGTAATGTTAGACGGCAAGAAATCTACTGCTGAAAAAATCGTTTATGGTGCGCTAGACGTGGCTGCTGAGAAATCAGGCAAGTCGCACCTAGAAATCTTTGAAACTGCACTTGATAACATCCGTCCACAGGTAGAGGTTAAATCTCGCCGTGTTGGTGGTTCAACTTATCAAGTACCAGTTGAAGTACGTCCAGTACGTCGCAACGCATTAGGTATGCGTTGGTTAGTAGACGCTGCACGTAAGCGTGGCGAAAAATCTATGGGCTTACGTTTAGCTCAAGAAATCGTTGACGCTGCTGATAACAAAGGCACTGCGGTTAAGAAACGTGAAGACGTTCACCGTATGGCTGAAGCGAATAAAGCATTCGCTCATTACCGTTGGTAATCTGTCCTTAACCTTTAAGAGGATTTTATGGCACGTACAACTCCACTTGAGCGTTACCGCAATATCGGTATTTGTGCTCACGTAGATGCAGGCAAAACCACCACAACAGAACGTGTTCTGTTCTACACAGGTCTTTCTCATAAGATCGGTGAAGTGCATGATGGCGCTGCAACTATGGATTGGATGGAGCAGGAACAAGAGCGTGGTATCACAATCACTTCTGCTGCAACAACGTGTTTCTGGAAAGGGATGGACGCGCAATTTGACGACCATCGCATCAATATTATTGATACCCCAGGACACGTAGATTTCACTATCGAAGTAGAGCGTTCTTTACGTGTACTAGATGGTGCGGTAGTTGTTCTTTGTGCTTCATCGGGTGTACAGCCGCAAACTGAGACAGTTTGGCGTCAAGCGAACAAATACGAAGTTCCGAGAATGATCTTCGTAAATAAAATGGATCGCACGGGCGCTGACTTTTTAACGGTTGTAAGTCAGGTGAAATCTCGTCTTGGAGCAACGCCTGTTCCAGTCCAGCTGCCTATTGGCGCTGAAGACGACTTTAAAGGTGTTATTGACCTTATTAAAATGAAAGCCATTAACTGGAATGATAAAGACCAGGGTATGACTTTCTCTTATGAGGCAATACCGGCAGAACTTCAGGAATTAGCCGAAGAATGGCGCTCTCATTTAGTTGAAAGCGCTGCTGAAGCCTCTGAAGAACTAATGGATAAATACTTAGAAGGTGAAGAGTTAAGCGAAGCAGAAATTAAAAATGCTTTGCGTCAACGCACATTAGCGAACGAAATTGTTCCCATGACCTGTGGTAGTGCATTTAAAAACAAAGGTGTTCAAGCTGTGCTTGATTGCGTTGTTGAATATATGCCATCACCAACACAAGTGAAACAAATCCAAGGTATCTTAGAAAATGGTACTGAGGAAGAGCGTCCTGCTGATGATAAAGCGCCGTTTTCTGCTCTTGCATTCAAGATTGCAACAGACCCGTTTGTTGGCACTTTAACCTTTTTCCGTGTTTACTCTGGTACTGTTAAACAGGGTGACGCGGTATATAACCCAGTAAAAAGTAAGCGTGAGCGTCTTGGTCGTATCGTTCAGATGCATTCAAACTCACGTGAAGAGATCAAAGAAGTCCACGCAGGCGACATCGCGGCGGCTATTGGTCTCAAAGACGTAACAACAGGTGAAACACTGTGTGATCCGAACTCTATTATTACGCTTGAGCGTATGGAGTTCCCAGAACCAGTTATCTCTGTTGCGGTTGAGCCTCGCACAATCGCTGACCAGGATAAAATGGGTATCGCGCTAGGTAAACTAGCGGCAGAAGATCCATCTTTCCGCGTACAAACTGACGAAGAATCAGGCCAGACGATTATCTCTGGCATGGGTGAACTTCACCTTGATATAATTGTCGACCGTATGAAACGTGAATTCAGTGTTGAATGTAACGTTGGTAAGCCGCAGGTTGCATACCGAGAAGCTATTCGTTCAACTGTTGAAGTTGAAGGGAAGTTTATACGTCAATCAGGTGGTCGTGGTCAATATGGTCACGTCTGGCTTAAACTTGAACCGATGGATATTTCGGATGATGAAGCCCCAATTTACGAGTTCGTTAACGAAACCGTAGGTGGGTCAGTTCCGAAAGAATACATCCCTGCGGTAGACAAAGGTATCCAAGAGCAAATGGCTCAAGGTGTACTGGCAGGCTACCCATTACTTGGCGTGAAAGCGACTTTATATGATGGTTCATTCCATGATGTAGATTCGAATGAAATGGCATTTAAAATAGCAGGTTCACTCGCCATGAAGCAAGGTGCGCTAGATGCAAACCCTGCTTTATTAGAGCCAGTAATGAAGGTTGAAGTACTCACTCCTGAAGCAAACATGGGTGATGTAGTTGGCGACCTAAACCGTCGTCGCGGCATGATCGAAGGTATGGAAGATGCACTTGGTGGACTTAAGCAAATTAATGCTGTGGTACCATTATCTGAAATGTTCGGTTATGCGACTGCTTTACGATCTGCAACACAGGGCCGTGCCTCATACTCTATGGAGTTTTTGAAGTACGCTGAAGCCTCTAAACAGGTTGCAGATACAATAATTTCAGCTCGCGCTGTTATATGATTTTAGCTTGTCTGGCTCAATACTGAGTCAGGCTTTAATTTCTTTATTAGGAATTTTTTAAGATGGCAAAAGAAAAGTTTGAACGCGTAAAACCGCACGTAAACGTTGGTACAATCGGCCACGTTGACCACGGTAAAACTACACTAACTGCAGCAATCACTAACGTACTTGC
>NZ_PNCV01000308.1:0-219 GCF_005886925.1 Pseudoalteromonas sp. S3260 | reverse complement strand
GGGTCAGGGCTAGGCTTAGCGCTGTGTCGTGAAATTTGCGAGGCGCATCATGGTGACATCAGTTTACACAATCGCCACCACGGTGGCTTAGTCGTGCGTGTGCACCTGCCCCTTGCTTAGTCGGTTGTGCCAGGCAAAAACAAAAGCGAATGTAAAATCAGCATGAGTAACACTTTATACATCACCGGTGCCGGGGTTAGCGCCGCTAGCGGTATTCCC
>NZ_PNCV01000307.1:0-367 GCF_005886925.1 Pseudoalteromonas sp. S3260 | reverse complement strand
TCACCCTATTTATTGCCCTTATTGCCGTCGCTTTGCTAGGTTTGCAAGCCTTGCGTCATGCTAGTGAAAACGACAATATTGCCCGTATTAATCAACTGATGAAAAGCACCGTCAATGTGGTTGAGGAGCTCGAAACCTTAGCGGCTCAGGGTGAGCTTAGTGACGCGCAAGCACAAGCTTACGCCAGCACCATATTACAAAATAATACTTACCATGATTCTGAGTATGTGTATGTAGTCAGCAGCGATCTCAACTTTGTTGCCGCACCGCATGATCCGCAATTGCACGGTACCAGCTTTAATGACTTCAAAGATGCCCAAGGCAACAGCATTGGTGCCATGGTGGAGCGCTTAGTTGGTAGCAAAAC
>NZ_PNCV01000306.1:0-200 GCF_005886925.1 Pseudoalteromonas sp. S3260 | reverse complement strand
CGCATCAGCGCGTCGGGTGCCAGCGCTGCCCGTGGCGGCAGACGCATGAGTCCCGCCATCAGCTCCGCTTCGTCCTGCACGCCACAGGCGCCGCAACTCGAGACACTGCTCTCACGCCGCTGATGACGCTCGGCCTTGCGCGCCAGCGAGTCACTGACCTCAAGACGCACCGCCAGCCCATGACGGAGCCGCGAGAGATG
>NZ_PNCV01000305.1:0-366 GCF_005886925.1 Pseudoalteromonas sp. S3260 | reverse complement strand
CTTCATGTCACGAACCGCTTTTTCCATGCCATCAATGGCCGCACGAGCAATAACGGCGTGACCAATATTAAGCTCATAGATTTCTTCCATCGCGGCAATTGGCTTCACATTATGATAGTGCAAGCCATGTCCTGCATTGACGATGAGCCCTTGATTATGCGCATAACGCGCACCTTCACGAATAATTTCTAGTTCCTTCGCTTGTTGCTGGTCATTCTCGGCATCGGCATAGGCTCCGGTGTGAATTTCAATATAGGGGGCCGCTGCTTTCACACTGGCATCAATTTGCGCGTTATCGGCATCAATAAATAGACTGACTTTGATACCCGCAGCCGTGAGTCGTTTAACCGCGTCGGCAACTTTATC
>NZ_PNCV01000304.1:0-436 GCF_005886925.1 Pseudoalteromonas sp. S3260 | reverse complement strand
TCGATCATCGCAATGATGTCATCCATGTGCCCGGTAACGGTAGGCTCTATGTCGGCATCAAGAATATTTAAGGCACGAAAGTCTTCGTGCATCGCGGCGGTCATCCGCTCTGTTAAGGCGTTAATAGGCTCATTGTTGTCATTAGCACGGGTAATGATTTTATCATCAACATCGGTGATATTACGCACATAAGTGACATCGTAACCGAGATAGCGTAGGTAACGATTCATCACATCGAAGGAAACATAGGTGCGCGCATGACCAACATGGCAATAGTCATAGATAGTGATGCCACACACATACATGTCTACTTTATTCTCGTTCAGTGGAGTAAAGCGTTCTTTTTGACGTGAAAGTGTGTTGTATATCTGCAACATTGCAATATGATCCTATCGTTATATTAATGGCGCTATCTTACCACTGCCCCGACTATCTC
>NZ_PNCV01000303.1:0-382 GCF_005886925.1 Pseudoalteromonas sp. S3260 | reverse complement strand
CCAAACCACTTTATACGGCGCAGTTGAAACCGATATTGGTCGCGCCAGCTTATTACGAGTGAGCGCTGACTATCAATATACCGACCCAGAAGGAACCATGTCTGGAGGGATGCCGATATTTTATAGTGATGGCAGTCGCACGCAATACGACCGTGGCACCTCAACGGCACAATCTTGGTCATCATCAAAAACCCAAGCGCTTAATTCGGTGGTGACGTTTGAGCATCACTTCAATTCACATTGGCAACTCTCAGCCAGCTATATATATGGCGATAACGACTTAGAGTACGATGTCTGGTGGGTACGCGGAAATCCCGACCGGGAAAGCAATGAGGGCATGGTCCCCGGCTCAGTCAACTTTATTGACGCCGAACGAACGCAG
>NZ_PNCV01000302.1:0-454 GCF_005886925.1 Pseudoalteromonas sp. S3260 | reverse complement strand
AGTCAGCAGCAGATGTCGCATTCATAGCAACTGTTGCCTTTGCAGCCCCTGCAAGGTTAAGACATTCAGCAACACGTGCTTTAACCGTATAGTCTTGGTAGGCTGGTAAAGCTACTGCTGCCAGAATACCAACGATCGCAACAACGATCATTAATTCAATCAGGGTGAAACCCTGTTGTTTGTTTTGAGTCATTTTTTCCATGTTCCTCTCCTAAAGGATTGTTGGGCAAAGTTAAGGTAACCAGTGTTGCTAAATCGTTGATTCGGCAATTGGTCGACTAGTTGCTTGTACTGCGTGGGGCAACAAGCGCCTAGCAATGTAAAAATCTACAGGTTCAGATATCTTAGGAAGTATAGTCCAATTGTTGAATTCAACTAACTGAGACACCGTTCCTTGAGTGTAGATTTCTTTTATTACAGTTTCGTTGATTTATAACAAAGTATTACTACCTAA
>NZ_PNCV01000301.1:0-287 GCF_005886925.1 Pseudoalteromonas sp. S3260 | reverse complement strand
TAGACAACATTAGTTTCGAATACGCTGAGCGGGCGGTGGTCAACAATTTAAGCCTGACTTTAGCAGACGATGAGATTTTGTGTTTGCTAGGCGCCAGCGGTTGCGGCAAGACGACCACACTAAAAGCCATTGCTGGGCTTATACGTCCGCATCGAGGGGTGATCCGCTTAGGGAAAGAGGTACTGTGTAGTGACCAGCATTGCGTGCCCCCACAGCACCGCAATATGGGTATGATGTTTCAGGATTACGCGCTGTTTCCACACTTAACCGTGGCGCAAAACATAGCC
>NZ_PNCV01000300.1:0-417 GCF_005886925.1 Pseudoalteromonas sp. S3260 | reverse complement strand
GTGGTGGTGTTTGCATTTCATGATTTTATTTACGGCGGCTTAGCGCAATTTTATGATGATAAACCGCTGTTTCAGCGCCCTACTCCCGCTGCGCAAAGTTTTCACATTGAAAACTTACCTAGTATCGACGAGCAAGTGCTTGCAGCTAAAAGCTATGCGCCTGGCTATGAGACTATCCACATTCGCTACAGTAATTTAAATTCAGCTTCGCCCTCTGCGGTGTTTATGATGAGTAACAACAATGCGGTTGTGCGCGGCCCAGATACTGACTATTTATTTATGACCCCGTACACCTTAGAGGTCGTTAACTCGAGCTACCCACAAGGCGAAGATGCAGTGTGGGGTAACATGGTGGCCAGTATTTTCTCACTCCATTTTGGCACCTATGGTGGAGAATGGGGGCGCTGGGGTTACTTT
>NZ_PNCV01000299.1:0-432 GCF_005886925.1 Pseudoalteromonas sp. S3260 | reverse complement strand
AGTCGTTGGCGTCGGTTATATTTCCTTGAGGGTTAAAGCGGATCACGGCCATAGAACGCTCAATAGCGCTGATGACATTTTCATTGTGCCTTGAGGTGTTAATGGTGCGGGTTAGATTCGATGCGAACAGATCAAAGTGTGTACAGTGCCCGCTGGCATCCACAATCGGCTGCAATACCACACGTAACCACAAGTGCTGGTCATTATTTTGCATTTCCAGAGCACCAGCCCAGTGCTTGCGCTGAGTTAACGCATTTTTAAGCGCCTTGTAGTGCTCCGTACTGCGCGCCAAATTTGGCACGAAGTCGAGCAACGCTCTGGCTTGCCACGCGTGGCTGCTAATCTGGGTCTCAGTTTCAAAAAGTGTGTTGGCAGAGATAATCACTCCTTGCAAATCCAAGGTTAGATGGATCATCTCTTCACTTAAACTAG
>NZ_PNCV01000030.1:0-1225 GCF_005886925.1 Pseudoalteromonas sp. S3260 | reverse complement strand
CACGGCAAGATCATTATAAATTGAACTTATAGAATATGTAGTGATCAGATCAAGGCATAATAATCACCTTGGTCACGTAAAATATGAGCGCTACTTTTCTGAAACACTTTAATTCAATTACCGATCCTCGCATTGAACGCTGTAAAAAGCATGAGCTTATCGATATTCTCCTTTTAGCCATTAGTGCAGTAATCTCCGGTGCACAAGGATGGGAGGATATTGAAGATTTTGGGCATCTAAAACTTGATTGGTTAAAAAGATATGGCGCTTTCAACGCGGGTATTCCAAGACACGACACCATAGCCCGTGTCATTTGTCGGTTAAAATCAGATGAAATAGAGCATGCATTTCAATCTTGGATATCTTCACTTATTGAAACCACGGGTGCTGATATTATTGCTATGGATGGAAAAACTGCACGTCGTTCATTTACAACCAAAGATAGAAAAAGTGCTTTACATACCGTCAGTGCATGGAGCTGCCAACACCAGTTAGTTTTAGGGCAAACAGCCGTTGATAGCAAAACAAATGAAATCACAGCCATACCTGAGTTACTCACCATGCTAGATATTGAAAATAGCATCATTACACTTGATGCTATGGGCTGCCAGCAAGAAATAGCGAAACAAATAATTAAACAAAAAGCTGATTATATCCTAGCGCTCAAAGGTAACCATTCAGGTATGCAGAGTGAATTAGAAGCTTGGTGGCACAAGAGTGAGCGCGAAGGATTGACCAATAGCAACTATGATAAACATACCGAAATAAGCTCAGGGCATGGGCGCATTGAAACAAGAGTTTGTCAGCAATTGCTTATTGATAAAAGCTGGTTAGATAAAATCTACCAATGGTCTGGCTTAAAGAGTGTTATTCAAGTAACCGCTGAGGTTCACGATAAATCATCAGGTACAGACACGATAGAAACGCGTTGGTATATTAGTTCGTTAGCGTTAGGTGCGGAGCAAGCACTTAATGCGGTACGAAGCCACTGGCAGGTTGAAAGTATGCATTGGATGTTGGATATGAACTTTAGGGAAGATGAATCAAGAATCCGTAAGAAGCAAGGACCCCTTGTTTTTAACGTAATGAGAAAAATAGCCATGGCGTTATTTAAACAAGATACAACTAAAACAGCCAGTATGGCGAGAAAAAAGAAAATGGCAGGGCTAGACGATGATTATCGCTCAACCCTGTTAGAATCTGGGATTAAAATGCGCTAGCCGTG
>NZ_PNCV01000003.1:0-41783 GCF_005886925.1 Pseudoalteromonas sp. S3260 | reverse complement strand
ATCCGAAGCTCAGGTTAATTACTGGATTGTCCTAAGTCTAGGGATATGGTGTCTATTTACTTTTATCAGATAAACCTTTGGCGATCTAGCAACCCAGATGCTTAGGATACCCGAAGTGCATATTTCAAAAGTTAGAATTGAAAAATTCCGCAATTTTCGTGAATTGGAAATCATGAACTTTCTATTCGGATGAGGGAGAGGGGCTTAACTTGCCCTCTTGTTATTTTGTTGTGCCACTGCGATTTCTGACTAATTTATACCCCTTCTAAAGCCTCTCTGAGCTTGTCGAGCACAAAGTTGACATTAGCAGACTTTAAGCGACAAACACCCAGCCTAGTCAACTCACATAATAACTCCAAACTGCCAAACTCAGCCTTAAATTTCACGCTATCAACCAAATACCGCTTATCTGAAATGATAGTGCTGAAATCATCTCTAATGTCTTTTATGCCATTCACTGTAATTTTCGCAGAAGCCCCCTGTGAAACACGGATGCCATATGAGGACAATTGAGTAACTTTCAAAGAATCAGACGCGCGCTCCAAGTAACCAACCCAACGTTCGGGGGCCACAAGAGCATGAAAAAACACTATAAATTCAATACCTTTTCAAGATAAGCTATACTGCGCATCGCTTTCTTCTGCATTGCTGGCATACCTTTACTAAAACTGGTTTCTGCCTTTAATTGATTAAAGGCGATATGCCTCAGCCCTGCAAATACAGACGCTGCACCTTCGCGCCTAATTCGGCACTCATCTTCTTTAAACCCTACGTCTAAACGCCAATGTAATCCGTTCTCTATCTGCCAATGTTGCCGCGCTGACCTTGCCAATTCTTCCGCCGTTAAATGTGCTGAACTGATATAATATCTATAAGATAACTCATTGCTTATTTTACCTTTTTCCTTTCTGTAGGAAACAATAACACCCACTGTTTTTGCCCCTTCCCAGTGTATCGTTTCTGATAAATTACTTACGTCATGGCGCACTGCACAACACCTAAACTCCTCTCTGTTTTTTGATAATCTGCTTCATTAAACAAAACCCCTTTAGACGTTTTCGTATTATCTCCGGTATTAAAGCCCCCTCTATTTGCGACAAGAGTCCTTTATGATTTGCCTTCACTGCAAGAAGGTAATCAGCTTCTTTGCTCACTATTTTTTCTGCAATTGATTTTTGACACCCCATGGCGTCAATTGTGACTAAGCACCCTTTTATCTCAAGTAACTCTAGAAGTGTTGGTAACGCTGTTATTTCATTCGACTTTTTATCTTGATGTAAAACTTCAACATGAACAATTGAAAGTTCGTTTGGTAGTTTAAGCATTTTTTAAGCTTTTCCTTATCAACTCAATCCATAACAAAAGCTTAGAGCGAGATAATGAAAACGCCATAAAAACGACTAAAAAACAACTAATTAATTAAAAACCGTTAATAAAAAACGCGAAAAGGGGCATAAAGCCCCTTTAAAATCGTAAAACCTTTAAAAGCTAGTTTTTGTAGTGTTCGGCTATTTCAATAAATTCTGCGGTTAATTTTGTAGTATTAACCAAAGGCACATCACCTTGTTTAAATTCAGGCTTAAAAATAGCTCTTAGTGCGCCACTGCCATCAACAAGGGCAACAGATGCACTATGATCCACCGCATAGTCTGATTCATTACTATCACTAATTGCGTAAATTAATCCAAGCTCGCGGACAAATGGAAATAAGTCTTTATGCTCACCTGACACAGCTAAAAAATCTGGATTAAAGTAATCTATGTACTCTTTACGTTTTTGGGCAATATCACGTTTAGGATCAACAGATATAAACCATACTTGTAGTGGGTGCTCAGCCTGCAAATTTTTATAGACATTGTTGAGCTTAGCTAGCGTCATTGGGCAAATATCAGGGCAACTTGTGTAACCTAAAAAGACTAAATTCCATTGACCTAAAAACTGCTGTTTGGTTACTGAATTCCCTTGTTGATCATTCAACGAGAAATCAGATAACGGCTTTGCGGTTTCATAAACTAACGCATCAAGATCTTGTAAATTATTTTTATCACTACAGGCTGATAAAAAGAGTACTGAAAAAACAACTAAACCACACCATAACTGCTTCATATAACTAGCCATTTATCTATAAATAAGATGATAAATAGTATCATCAAATGAATAATCGAAAAACGAAATAAATCCATCGCAGTGTCTTCTTTGGCGGCAAACTTTAAGTTAATTGCTTTGTATATAAATACAATATTGAGAAGACATGCCCCGCTTAGATAAATAAGCCCTGACATGCCAATCAAATAAGGAAACACACATACAATGGCGAGTAATACCGAATATGCAAGCACGCATGTTTTACAAAAATCGATACCATGGGTGACCGGTAACATGGGGATTTTAGCCCGCTCATAATCACTTTTACGCGCGATGGCTAGCGCCCAAAAATGAGGTGGGGTCCAGGTAAATATAATCATCACCAGCAACCAAGGGGCTGCCGCCATTTGATTTGTTTCAGACACCCAACCGAGTAATGGAGGCATTGCACCGGCTAATCCCCCTATAACTATATTTTGTGGTGTGGCACGTTTTAAAAATGACGTATAAATAAACGCATAACCAACAAGTGCAAATAAGGTCAGTATGGCTGTGAGCGTATTTGCCCACAACATCAGCATAATAAACCCAGCAACCCCAATCACAGTGGCAAAGCTCAGTGCATGTAATTTACTTAAACGCCCTTTAGCAACAGGGCGATGGCGGGTGCGTGCCATTTTGCTATCAATTTCACTATCAACCACATGATTAATGACTGCGGCGGCCGCAGAGAGTAATCCAATCCCTAATAAACTGATGAACTGAACCCCAACACCTCTGCCAACATCAGGGGCTAGCGCTAAGCCAACCCATGCTGTTAACACTAGCATAGCCACTACTTTAAATTTACTTATTGCCAAATAATCTTGGATTAAGTGGTAACTTTTAGTCAATAACGATGCGCTGTAAACGGGCTGCATTGCTTTTTTATTAATTGTAAGTGCCATAATCATTCCCCTCTAAATACGTACTTTTAGGTAATAACATAACCTAACCATAGTTAATAACAGTATGGCAGCCATTAAGTTATGCGCCAGTGCCACGCCTAACGGAAAATGAAAATGCACCACGGCTAACCCTAAAGCTATCTGGCAGAATAACGCCACTAACACACTCACCGTACAGCTTTTAATTTTTTGCGAATAGGCATGACTGTATATACGCCACATCACCAAGGCTAAAACAATGCAAGTAACTAAGGCCCATATTCGATGCAGTAAATGAATAGACATACGCGCCTGTTGCGACAACACACCAAATTCATAATTACTGTGCTCAAGGGGGAGCTGAAAGACACTACTGAATGAAAAAGGCTGAGCGTAACTACACAGCGGTAAGCCATTACAATGTGGAGCCGCATAATTAGCAGCTAGCCAACCACCAAGGGCGATTTGTAAAATCAGTACCGTTAATGCCACGAGGCTTAATTTAAAGTGAGGTTTTGCGCCCGCATCACCACCCGTAATAGGTTGGCTGGTCAGACGCAAATACAATAGCGTTAATAACGCTAAAATACTAAATCCTCCGAGTAAATGCCCCATCACAATAAGCGGCTGCAGGTTCATAGTCACCGTCCACATGCCAAGCGCGGCCTGAAAAATAACAAGCAAAAGCAGTAGCATCGGTAATTTTACAGGCGTAGTTGGATACTGGCGTTTTACAAAAGCCAAAAAAAACAACACTAAAATTAATACCCCGAGCGTGCCGGCAAAGTAGCGATGGATCATTTCTTTCCATGCTTTTGCTTTTTCAAATATCATATCGGGATAACTTTGAATCGCTTGTGCAATCTCTGCTTCGTGTTTCGGCACGGTTAAAAAGCCATAACAACCAGGCCAATCGGGACAACCAAGCCCTGCGTCACTTAAACGCGTGTATGCGCCCAGAGCCACCACAATTAATGCGAATAAACTCGTTGCTAATACCAAATTTTTATAGTTTTTATACATAGCATCCTCTACTTAGCTCGAACGAGAGTAATTGAGTAATTTTTTTAGATCTTTTAATAACCCTTTTTGGATCAAACGGTTTTCTTGTGGTTGAGAACTAAATGGATACTCCAGTACAATTAGCCCCATATGATCGATTAAATACAAACTAGCAGGCTTTAACTGCTGTTGCTCATCAATAACATGCCAACGCGTTGTAACTAGCTCAGGCTGTCCCATAATAGCCATATCAACTTTGTGTTGGTTTTTGCCAAGGGCAATATATAAATTGTCTAAAGCGGCTAATTGCTCTGTGCAAGACGCTTTGCATTGTGCTGAATAATTTAAAGCGATGGTCCATTGCTTAGGGTTATGCTGCGCCCAATTGTCTAGCTTAATTTCACGCTCTAAAAATTCACCATGGTTAGTGATTGCTGTAGGTAGCCAATCAAGTTTTAACGCGCTGTAAGCCAGCACTAAGGGAATAGCGCAGCACACAGCAAAGAGTAACAGGGGTTTATTTTTCATTATCTATCCTCTTCCTGCTTGCAAAAATAGCGACCACCACACAGGCAACCGCAATTAAAAACCACTGTACTGAGTAGGCATAATGTTTTTCTGGACTCATAACAACGGCTTCATAATGAGGGGCAGCAATTTCATCAGCTTGACCTTGGCGGTAAGCCATAAAATTCACTAAAGGGCGATTAGATTGGCTACTCAATGCTTGTAAATCAATGATTTGAATTCGTTTGGCTAAATCCGACTGAGTATTGTTATTGGCTAAGGTAAAGCCACTTAAATTATCTTCTTTAATTTGTGCCGTTAACGTAAATTTACCACTAGGTATTGTTACGTTTGGTAGGATTTCTCTTGAACGTTCTGCTTTTACCCAGCCTAAGTTCACTAACAAAAAGCGTGATTCATCAGACAGTTTTAATAATGCCAGTAAGTCGTAACCAACCTGACCATTATAGATTTGGTTATCAAGCAACCAATAATTATTAGTGTCAAAATAACCATTTAACGAAACCAATACACCGGTTTTGTTCCACTCTTTTGGCAGCTGTTGTAACTCTGCCCAGCTCATTACGCCATGTTGTTGTATATTTTCAATGGCACTAAGCTGCTGTTGCTTTTGTTCTGCTCGCTGTAATTGCCAAAACCCTAGTCGCACACAAACCAATACCACAATAACAACCAAGCAAATTGTTATTATTGAGCTAAGCTTTTGTTTGTTAAATACAACTAACTGCATAAGGGTAAAATCCAGTGATTATTAAAATTATTATTGTTCTACTGTTATTATTTATATTATTTAATTTATTTCGTGCTTTATTAATTATGGTGTCAGGGAAAACCAATGGACGCCCTATGTCTCACCTTTTAGGGCGTCGGGTGTTATTTTCTGTTGTGGTATTAGTGATGGTGATTGCCGCACTAAAACTTGGTTTTATTACGGCAAATCAGTCCCCCTTAATCACTAAAGCACATACACAAATACAAACAAACACAGCCAAACAACATCAACAAAATGCCAGTACCAAGCTGCAGCTTGAAAGGCAAAGTGCTTATCTTTAGTGAAATGTCCTTTCATAATGCGTAAAAACACCACCAATAAAATAATTGTTCCTAAGGTGACGTGCATGCCGTGAAAGCCGGTTAACAAAAAGAAGGTATTGCCATAAATGCCCGCATCAAGGGTTAAGTTAAGATCGTTATAAGCATATATATACTCTTCTACCTGCAGCCCTAAAAAGCACACTCCGAGTAAAATGGTCGCTCCCAAGCATACTTTGAGTGGGGTACGTTTATTATTTTCCATCGCCACATGGGCAAAATGTAAAGTTACCGACGAGGCAAGCAAAATAAGGGTGTTGATAAGCGGCAACCCTTGCCAGCCCATTGCTTGGGTCGTGGTGCCTCCTGGGGTATTTAGCAATGGCCACATGGCTTCAAACGTCGGCCACAATACTTCATTTGTCATGGCGTTGTTATCCGCACCTCCAAGCCAAGGCACAGAAAACATGCGAGCATAAAAAAGCGCCCCAAAAAATGCCATGAAGAACATCACTTCTGAAAAAATAAACCAGCTCATACCTTGCCTAAAAGAACGGTCCATTTGTGCAGAATAAAGCCCTTGATCAGACTCGTGTATGACATTTTTAAACCAGCTAAACAGCATGTAAAGTAGTACAGCTATACCTACGTATAACAAGTAAACGCCATTACCACCCTCTTTGCCCATATCCATTACGGTTAAGGCTGCGCCTACCGCGATAAAAAACAACGCAACCGCCCCTATAATGGGCCATGGACTTTGCTCTGGTACATAATAATGTTCATATTTTTGATTCATTTTATTTGCTCCTAGTTTTTCACTAGTTTTATAAGCTAGTTATTACTGGCTACTAGCCGCTCGCTAATATCAAATACGGTATAAGACAGGGTTAACTCTTCTACATCACTGGGTAATTCAGTATCTACATAAAACAATAATGTAAACTCCAGCTCTTCACCTGCCTTTAACGGTTGCTGATCAAAGCAAAAACACGCTATTTTGTGTAAATACTTGGCCGCTTTTCCTGGTGCTACCGACGGTATAGCCTGCATTACTTTATCTTCATTGCTATTATTTTTAGCGCTAAACTTAACTTCACGCATGGCCCCAGGCTTTACATCTACACTGTACTCTTTAGATTTAACTTCAAAAGGCGCACCACTTTGCGCATGCGTAGTGAAACTAACGCTGACCTCTCTATTTTCAGTGACCAAGGTACTTTGCTGTGCCTGCTCTAACGAGGGCTTACCATTAAGCCCCGTTATATCGCAAAACACGTCATACAAAGGGACCATGGCAAATGCAAATGCAAACATTGCAATGCAAATCACCACCAACTTTTTTAATAACGGCAAGTGAGTCATTATTTAATGTCCGGCGGCGTTGAGAACGTATGATAAGGCGCAGGTGAATCAACTTCCCATTCAAGCCCCTCAGCTCCATCCCAAACTTTTGCAGGCACTTTGTCGCCCCCTTTTGCACATTTATACACAACCACCACAAATAATAATTGCGATAAACCAAAGGCAAACCCACCTATACTAATAATGGCGTTAAAATCAGCAAACTGTAGCGCATAATCTGGAATACGGCGTGGCATACCGGCTAACCCCACAAAATGCATTGGGAAAAACAGCACATTTACACTTATTAACGACAACCAAAAATGCCATTTTGCTAAGGTAATATTGAACATGTTTCCGGTCCATTTTGGCAGCCAATAATAAGCCCCCGCCATAATAGAAAACACCGCGCCCGTTACGAGTACATAATGAAAGTGTGCAACCACAAAATAGGTATCATGATATTGGAAATCGGCAGGTGTAATCGCTAGCATCAATCCCGAAAAACCACCTAAAGTAAACAACACAATAAATGCGATACTAAACAGCATTGGCACTTCAAAGCTAATAGACCCGCGCCACATAGTCGCTACCCAGTTAAATACTTTTACGCCGGTAGGTACCGATATCAGCATAGTCGCGTACATAAAAAACAACTCACCCGCCACGGGCATACCAGTGGTAAACATATGATGCGCCCACACAATAAAGCTCAACAAGGCAATGGAGGAGGTGGCATACACCATAGAGGCATAACCAAATAGTTTTTTACGTGAAAAGGTGGGAACAATCGTAGAAATAATGCCAAAGGCAGGCAAAATCATAATATAAACTTCAGGGTGACCAAAAAACCAAAAAATATGTTGGAACATCACCGGATCGCCACCACCAGCGGCATCAAAGAAACTGGTCGCGAAGTATTTATCGGTGAGCACCATAGTAACTGCACCAGCAAGTACCGGCATAACTGCAATAAGTAAAAACGCCGTGATCAACCATGTCCACACAAATAACGGCAGCTTCATCCACGTCATACCCGGAGCACGCATATTTACTATGGTGACCACCACATTAATGGCCCCCATAATCGAACTAATACCCATAATATGCACAGCAAATACAAACATTGCTGTGTTGTCGTTACTATAAGTGGTGGAAAGCGGCGCGTAAAAGGTCCAACCAAATGCAGGGCCACCACCAGGCATAAATAATGAAGCTAATAGGATTAAAAACGCAAACGGTAAAATCCAAAAGCTCCAGTTATTCATTCTCGGTAAGGCCATATCTGGCGCACCAATCATTAGCGGGATCATCCAGTTTGCCAAGCCGGTAAAGGCTGGCATAACCGCACCAAACACCATTATTAAACCATGCACTGTGGTCATTTGATTAAAAAAGTGAGGATCAACCAGTTGTAAACCCGGCTGAAATAACTCAGCTCGAATAACCATCGCCATTGCCCCACCAATTAAAAACATGGTGAGTGAAAAAATTAAATATAAGCTACCTATATCTTTATGGTTGGTTGTAAATAACCAGCGCTTAAAGCCTGTGGCAGGTTGATGGGCATGATGAGCCTCATTGGTATTAGGTTGTTCTGCAATGCTACTCATTATTTAGCCTCCCCATCAGCATCCAGTGCCGCTTGTATCTCGCTCGGTTGAATTACATCACCAGTGTCATTGCCCCACGCGTTGCGTTTATAGGTAATAACAGCTGCTATTTGCTTGATTGATAATTGCTTTGCGAAAGACTGCATAGCCGTACCTGGTTTACCATGGAGCAAAATATCTATATGCCCTTTGATATCACCTATGACTATTGGGCTGCCTTTAAGAGCCGGAAAAACACCCGGCAAGCCTAATCCTGTTGGCTGATGGCACGCCGCGCAGCTCGCCATATAAACCTGCTCACCAAGCGCCATCAGCTCTTCTTTTGGTACAACTTGGTCTAATAACGCAGCGTCTGCTTCAGCTGCTTTTTGCTTGGCTTGTTTAGCCTCTGCTAACCACGTTTTGAAGTCTTCTTCTGTTTTAGCTTCTACCACAACAGGCATAAAACCATGATCTTTACCGCAAAGCTCTGCACACTGCCCACGGTAAGTACCAACCTCATTAATATTGGTCCATGTTTCGTTAATAAACCCAGGGTTTGCATCTTTTTTAACGGCAAAGTCAGGCACCCACCATGAGTGAATAACATCATCTGAAGTCATTAAAAAACGTACTTTTTGATTAATTGGTAGTACCAGCGGTTTATCGACCTCGAGTAAATAATTCGGGTTTTTATCAGCAAGGTTGGTTATTTCATTTTGAGGGGTAGCTAGCATGGAATAAAACTCAACGTCCTCCCCCATATACTCGTAATGCCACTTCCACTGTGAGCCTGTAATTTTAATGGTGAGATCAGCTTTGCTGGCATCCTCCATGGCAATTAAGGTTTTAGTCGCAGGAATGGCCATAACAATTAATATGACAAAAGGGATCGCAGTCCACAGTATTTCTACTTTGGTGCTTTCATGGAATTGGGCAGGGACAGCCCCTTTAGATTTGCGATGATGAATGAGTGCCCAAAACATAATGGCAAACACGATCACCCCAATCACACAACATATTAAAAAAATAGTCATGTGCAGTTGGTATACATTATTACTTATATCGGTTACGCCTTTACGCATATTATATTGGCTATTAGCAAGCACATTCTGCGAAAAAACAAACAATATAAGCCACAAGGAAGAACTCAGCTTACCCATGTGACGGCTCCTTTGATGCTATTGCTGACGCAAAGCGAAGAGGCATACGGCTTAAACGCCTATTCGTTATTTTTATTTTTTATAAGGGTGCTGGATTTAGTAAATGTGTGTTCTCAAAACGACTAAGCTGTGAGTTATTTTTATTCCAGCTCTTTAATAACTAGTTAAAAAATAAACAATAAGCAAGGTAAGTATGAAAAATAGACAAGGTGAATTTTTTAAAATGCGCAGTTAAAAAATAGCAACCAGTCAGGCAATTAATCTAAGAGTCAGGTTTAGTAAGGGGTGTATTGAAATTACAGGATAGAAATATAAAAAAATTGTTAACTTAAAAAAGCAGAGTAAATTTGTTTATTTATAAAGTATTTAGTGATTTTATTTATGATAGGGGGAGCACTTAACATCATATAGTCATACATTTGATAAGTTAGACATTGTGCTACTAACAAACCCAGCGCCTAATCACCATTAAGCGCTAAATTATGCTTTAATACTACATCCAGTCAGCGTTACGAATAACACCTACCGCTAAGCCTTCAATATTGAACGACTCATTTTCTAAATCAACCTCAATAGCTGAAAACTCATCATTTTCAGCATGTAAGAGTACTTTTCTGCCCGCTTTTTCTAAACGCTTCACGGTTACATCGTCGTCAACACGGGCAACAATAACTTGTCCATTTTCGGCAACTTGGGTTTTATGCACAGCAAGTAAATCACCATCCATAATACCAATGTCTTTCATACTCATACCGTTAACACGCAATAAAAAATCGGCCGCAGGTTTAAACATTAAAGGGTCAATTTTACAGTGGCTTTCTACATGCTGTTGCGCCAATATTGGCTCACCGGCAGCCACCCTGCCAATTAAAGGTAAGCCTAACTGCTCTGGCTCCTCTTCTTCAACAAGCTGAATTCCGCGACTCGCGCCTGGCTTCATTTTAATAACACCTTTTTTGGCCAATGCTTTTAAGTGTTCTTCTGCAGCATTTGCACTTTTAAAACCCAGTGTTTGTGCAATTTCGGCACGTGTAGGAGGCATACCAGTGTCTTTAATAAACACTTTAATGAGTTCGAGTATTTGCGCTTGGCGTTTCGTTAATGGTCGCATACAACTGGTTTTCCATACAGTACAATTAACTGTGAGTATATACAGTTATTTAAAAATCGCAAATATAAATTAATGCCTTATATGCCGTTATCATCAAACAATAACCTACTTTAAAAGCAGGGTAATAAATGTAATTATTAGCAACGCATTATCATATTAATAAATTTTAATTCTCGATTACTTATCCAAGGAGCTAGCATGAGTATTTGGCATCAACCGATTACATTAGAGTTTTGTAAGCAATTAGATCAAGGTATTACAGGCCAAGGGACACTCATGAAAACCATGGGAATAGAGATCAGTGAAATTGGTGATGACTACTTAGTGGCAACTATGCCGGCAATTCCAGAGCATCATAACCCTATGGGTATCGTTCATGGTGGTGCAAATGTGGTACTTGCTGAAACAGTAGCAAGTTATGCCGCTAATTTTGTGGTTGATTTCAATCGGTTTTATTGTGTTGGCCAAGAGATCAGTGCAAGTCATTTAAAGGCATCACGCAATGGCACATTAACGGCCACAGCGAGAGCTTATCATATCGGCAAACGCAGCTCGGTTTGGGATATTAAAATAACCAATAGCCGCAATGAGCTTTGCTGCGTATCACGTATGACCGCAGCCGTAGTAGAGCGAAAAGGCTAGTAAATCTGTTAACCAAGGTTGAGGTTAAATTACTTTTCGAGAGGGTAAATAGTAATTTCCACGCCTGCACCAATTGCAGATATACGTAACAAGGTATCTGCATGTAAAGCTTGGTTAAAGCATTTTGGCGAAGTGCCAGACTCAAAACCCATATCGAATGTTCTGCGTGAACAACTCAACCATTGCTTTAATGCATTGCGTGAACACGACTCGATTAACTCGCACAAGTGATTAATCGCTTTATCTGGCGTGGTTATTTCACCTGCAACCTCAATGCGAGCAAGTTGACGGTATTCGTCTTTATCATAATGTAAAATAGTTGCGACCTTTTTTAAATCAGCAACTAATACGCTAATATCTTGCTTTGACTCAAGCTCTAGATCTACATTTAAAAATTGAATTTCCGACATTATCTCGTTTTTACCCTCTATTAATTTCATTGCAAACTTTAACGCAGTTTTACCGTTATACCAAATCAACAACGCAAGAATCACTGCATTAACGCGTTTTTAGCGTTAGCCTCTGAATATTACCCACTATTTACTCCTAAAAAACGCCCTACACAAAATACGCAAATTAAAATTAAAGCATGCCGGCGACAGTTTACTTTTTTATTCTAGGCCTTAAACTAGCCGCTCCTGTAGTTCACGTATGTGATGGATATGATTCGGTTTATTTTAGCTTTGTTGGCTTGCTGTGCTTGTTTTTCAGCAATTGGCGAACAATTTACGCGGTTTTCGAGTGCCAAAAAGCACTTAATTAATACCCTTCCCGAAAACGCTAAAAGTATTTATTGTGGTTGCGATATAAAAAAACAAGGCAAAAAGTTAGTACCCGACCCTACCCATTGTGGCTACGTGCCTCGCAACACACTAACCCGCTCAGGCAAAGTAAATCAACGTGCATTGCGAATTGAATGGGAACATATTGTCCCTGCATGGGAATTTGGTCACCAGTTACAATGCTGGCAAGATGGTGGGCGTAATAATTGCCGCAAAGTTAGCGCTAAGTTTCGCTTGATGGAAGCCGATATAAACAATTTAGCCCCTGCAATCGGTGAAATTAATGCCGATCGCTCAAACTACCGCTTTGGTATGTTAGCCCAAAACGCGACGCAATATGGTCGCTGTGAGGTTAAAGTTAATTTTAAACAACGTGTTGTTGAACCGCCTGTTCATGCACGTAAACGCATTGCCGATGCGTACGCTTACATGCAAAAAACGTATGGTTTAAAAATTTCAGCTAAACAACAAAAGCTATTTAATGCTTGGCAACAACAAGCTTATGCTGCTAACACAAATAGTAAAAAGCTGTAAGTTTAAATTAAAAGCGTGTAACACACGCTTTTAATTAACCTATAACGCTTGGTGTGGTCCAAATATTTCGTAGTGAATGTTTGAGCTTTGCACACCTAAATCAAGTAACTGGCCTTTTACGTAAGCCATAAATGATGCTGGTCCACACAAATAAAATGCCCCTTCGCTAATAGGTAATGATGCCTCAAGCACCGTTAAATCCATTAGCCCAGTGAAATCACACTCCTCGCCACCTTGATTAAACCAAGTAAATGTTTTTAGCTGTGGATGCATTGCCGTTTGCTGCGCTAAATACCCTTTAAATGAAAATTCGCGGCTATTTTCACACGCGTGCAAATAACTAATCGCTTGACTTTTATCACCACTAAGTAGCGTTTGCAGCATCGCCATCATCGGGGTTTGGCCAACGCCTGCTGAAATAAGTACCACTGGAGTTGCCTCATTTTTTAAAATAAAATCTCCCGCTGGCGGGTATAACTCTACTCGTGCGCCTTGCTCTAGTGAGTGTAAAAAATTAGACACCACGCCAGGCTTTGGTTGGCACTCTTTTTTAACGCTAATACGATAGTTTTTAGCATTGCTCTTTTGCGAAATAGAATACTGGCGGATCTCTTCATATTCTGCGCCCTCAGGCTTAACTTTAATGCCAATGTACTGTCCTGGCTTGTAGGTAATAACTGCTTTACCATCCACAGGTGTCAGCGTAAAACTAGTTACGAATTCAGATTCAACATGTTTATCAGTAATTTCAAACTGGCGCGTGCCTACCCAGCCACCATGGTTGTTTTTACTGTGCGCATACAATGCCGCTTCTTCGGTAATACAAATATCAGCAAGTACACCGTAGGCTTCGCGCCACGCATATTCAACATCGGCAGTAAACTGCTCAGGAATAAGCTCTTTTAACGTACCGATTAAATGTGCGCCCACAATAGGATAATGCTCGGGTAAAATATTTAAGCTGGTATGCTTATGATTAATTCGCGCTAGCGCCTCTTTTAACACAGCTAAATTATCAATATTTTGCGCGTACGCAGCCAATGCATTAAATAATGCAAATTGTTGACGGCCGGTATCTTGGTTGCTCATATTAAAAATATTTTTAAGCTCAGGATTATGACTAAATAAACGCTTGTAAAAATGATCAGTAACAACCGTACCTGCCTCTGCTAATAAAGGAACAGTACTTTTAACAATTTCAATAGTTTTATCAGATAACATCTAGGTTTTCCTACGTGTGAATAATACCCAATTAATAAAATAGGTATAGGTTAACCACGACGCCCATCAACACGACGCTGTGTTAAAATAGGTGTGCAGTGAATTAAAAATAATAAAAAGGCAATTAGCCACAGCCCAGCACTTAGCTGCCAAGCTAGGTGTGGCCCAATAACAAAAGGCAGTAAAGAACGAGTAATCCCAGCCACTAACACTAAAGCAAAAGCAACCGCCATATAATGTGGAATAGTCAAAGAGCGCCCGGTATGCCCATGAGATACGCGTGTCATCATGGCTAAAATCATCATCCCTATGGTACTTATGGTAATGAGGTGTAGTGCATCTTTAAATAAAATAACACTGCTGTAAAAACTCACGGCTACCAGCATTAAACCTACACCTAGTGCCAAGTACGAAAAATGCAAAGACCATAACAAAGGAACTTTAAGTACGTTTTTATCCCACCAATAAAAACTACGAATTAAATGCAGCACAGCAACAACAGCAAGTGCCCAGCCTGGGTTTAGCTGATTAAAAAATAACTGACTAAGAAAAAACACCGCAATACTAAAAACGCTCATATACAGTAATACTGAGTCAACGTTAGCTGTACGTACCTGTGCTGTTAAACCAAGGCCTTTACTGGTAAAAAATGGCAATACACGCCCTGCTACTATGCCAATTAATAAGGTCATCAGTAATACTGCTGTATCAACAATGGCGAGCGCAAACTGCATGTTTTGTTCAATCAGCAGGACCAAGTAAACAATATTTAACGTACACAGCGCCGCTAATAGCACTAAAAATTGATAGTTATTTTTGCTTTTAGCGGTTAATAACATATTAGCTAATGCTGCAATAACACCTAGCCACCATGCAAGCTGTAACACTAACACCGCATATAAATTAAATTGTGCAAAAGCAGGCAAAGACACAAAAAATGCGCCTCGCGCCCCAAGCCATAACAGCGTTAATAGCATTAACTTTTTGCTACTAATGCTAGGTACTCCAGTCCAAGTTTGCGCGGCGGTAAGTAAAAAACCCACTGCAACAACACCTGCAAAACCAAATAACATTTCGTGGGCATGCCATAATGTAGCGGGGATTGTTAACTGCCAAGTTGCACTACCCGTTAAAATTAATAACCAGTAGCCTATTGAACTAAAAGCCAACAAGCCTGCGGCTAAAAAATAGGGTCTAAATGGCAGCATCCATACTGGCCACTGCGTTATTTGGTAAAAGCGAATATTAGCCGGTACTGGCTGAGATAAATTAATAGGTCGCATTAACGAACTTCCTTCCCCATGCCATGCTGCGCCACACAGCGCAGTACGTAACTCACTTTGACAATAGCCGCGAGGACAATCGTGCTAATGTGTGCAAAAATTTGTACCGGTATCGAAAAATAGCCTGCATAGGGATAACTTATTAACAGCGTAATCAACACCCCAAATACGCTAATACATAGCACCTTATTTGCATGAGATAGCAAACGGTAATACAGAGAATTAGACTCCACTGAATAATTAACCTGCTCTAAGAAAGTACTGCCCATAACAACCCCAATAACTGCTTTCGTTATTTTGTCATTACACAGACCATGCCAATTAAATAAACACTTTAAATTCAATGCATTATTTAATTTCACTTTACAAAAAGAGTCTTTATGACCTACTATAAAAACCAATAAAATACACTAATAGGTCATTTTGACATGAACCAACAACTCAACCTGACTCAAGTTGCCTTGGAGCTTGCACAAAGCACCTTACATGCGCACAGTTTCGAGCAACTTTTAGCCACGGTTGAACGTGTTATTCCAAGTGATGCTAGCGCCTTGTTAATTCGCCAAGGCGAGCAATTAAAGCCTTTAGCGATTAAAGGTTTAATGCCTGATAGCTTAGGCAGGCGTTTTAATATTGCAGAGCATCCTCGTCTTGATGCTATTTGTAATCACCGCTTGGCACTGCAATTTGCACATGACTGCCCGCTTCCAGACCCATATGACGGCTTACTACTAGCTAAAACCGGTGATATTCCAGTGCATGCCTGCTTAGGTTTACCGCTTTACGATAAAGATTCGCTGCTTGGTATTCTGACCTTTGATAGCCTAAACGCTGATGCGTTTGACGGCATTACCGCTGATACACTCAACACCTTACAAACCTTGTGCAGTGCGCACTTTAAAACCGCCCTAGAGCTTGCCCATTACAAACAACATGCCCAGCACTCAAGTGAATTAGTACAAGCGTTAAACCGTGAGGCACTTAAACGTGATGGTGGTGAAATTATTGGCCAAAGCCCAGTAATTCAAACCCTTAAAAACGAAATAAAGCTGGTTGCGGCATCAAACTTTAGTGTATTAGTTTTAGGTGATACTGGGGTTGGCAAAGAGTTGGTGGCACGTAATATTCACTTACACTCCGCACGTAAAGATCAGCCATTAATTCATTTAAATTGTGCATCACTGCCTGAAAACCTCGCAGAAAGTGAATTTTTTGGCCATGCAAAAGGCGCTTTTACCGGCGCCCAAAATGCCCGCCAAGGTAAATTTCAGTTAGCCGATGGCGGCACCTTATTTTTAGATGAAATCGGCGAGCTGCCTCTGGCTATGCAAAGTAAATTATTGCGCGTACTGCAAAGTGGCGAAGTACAAACCGTTGGCGAAGATGAACTTAAATATGTCGATGTTAGAGTGATTGCAGCAACCAATCGCGACCTAAAACACGAAGTAACACAAGGACGGTTTCGCGCCGATTTGTACCATCGATTAAGTGTTTATCCACTCACAGTCGCTCCATTGAAAGCCCGTGATGAAGATGTTATTTTATTAGCCGGTTATTTTGCAGAAAAAACAGCCCGCAAGCTCGCTATTAAACAGCTAAAACTCAGTATTGAAACGCAACTGCTGCTTAAAAAATATGACTGGCCAGGCAATGTGAGGGAGCTTGAGCATGTGATTAATCGGGCTGCATTAAAGGCTAAACAACATCAGTGGCAGCAACCAATTATTACTATTGAACCTGCGCATTGTGAGCTAAATTTAAGCGCTGTTAACACCTTAGCTCTTGAACACTCAAACCAGCTTGTAATCCCACCTTTAGCAAACAACATTTCGTTAAAGCAAGCCATAGATACCTATACTCAGCAACTTATAATACAGCAACTTAAACAACATAATTATAACTGGGCAAGCACAGCCCGTAGTTTGCAGGTCGACCGCGCTAACTTAACGCGGCTAGCCAAGCGCTTAGGTGTTTCAATAAAAAAATCGTTGTAGCCTTTTTAACTTAACTTTCGCTGCCTAAAATAATTTTTTAATAGCTGACTAAACGCTTGAACTTTTGCCGTTCGATGCACTAAATGATGCGTAACCAGCCACAAATCGGTTGGCCAACTCAGTTCATTAGGCAGTACAGGGACTAAATCGGGGTATTGCGCTGCAACATCATGCTGTAATCCGCCAATCCCTAGCCCCTTAACGATGGCGCGAGTGGCCTCTGAGGTTTCTGACACTCTTAGCTTAACTTGCGACGGGGGAATATTTTCATCAACCCATGCAAAGTAAGGCACTTTGGCATTATACCCTGCTACACCTGACACAAAGCTATGCAGCGATAGTTGCGCTAATGTTTGTGGCAACCCATAACGGCTAATGTAATGCTTTGATGCATAAAATCCTGACGAGAGCGCCGCTAAATGCTGAGCAATATAATCACCCTCATCCGGTCTGGGTCCAGCTCTTACTGCGATATGTGCTTGGCCATGATCTAAACGTAAGCGTTTTTGATCCATAATCACTTGTAATTGCACTTGCGGATGCAAGGTTTGAAACTGCTCACACACCTCACTTAATACATCAATAAAGCCACTAACTGTGGTGAGTAACAAGCTACCTTGCAAGGTGCTATCTGCAGCAATAATGTCATTATGTAGGCGCTCTAGTTCACCATTAATCGCTTGTGCTGTGGTAAATAACTTAGCGCCAATTTCTGTGACTTTGTAGCCGCGAGCATGGCGATGAAATAGTCGCGCATTTAAGCTTTTTTCTAAGTTATTTATTCGCCTGAGCACCGTACTATGGTGAACATCTAACACTTCGGCCGCGGCAGTTAAAGTACCTAAGCGCGCTACCTCGTAAGCAACCTTCAGATCTTGCCAATCATTAAATTGAATTGCCATGATAACTACTCTTTAATCTGTGCATATACGCACATAAGTGTTGCGTTTATTCGGGTTTTCTGCAAGTGATTATTTGTTAAAGTCACATTATACAAACTCATTATCAGGAGCAGCTCATGACAACACCAAAAATTATTGCCCTAGCAGGTAGCTTACGTAAAGATAGCTTTCATCAAAAACTCATTAACGAAGCGGCACGCTTTGCTTTAGAAAGTGGCGCTGAAGTAGAAGTGATTAAACTCGCAGACTTAGCCATTCCTATGTTTGATGAAGATCTCGAGGCACAAGGCACACCAGCCGGTGTACAACAACTTAAAGACAAACTTCGCGCAGCCGATGGCATTTTGCTGGCCAGCCCAGAATATAATGGCTCTATTACCGCCGTGTTAAAAAATGCTATTGATTGGGCATCGCGTACCGAACAAGGCGCAGAGCCTGCATTTGCAAATAAAGTAACCGCCTTATATGCAGCCTCACCAGGTGGGTTGGGCGGTTTACGGGGCTTAAATCATGTGCGTGATATATTATCAGGCATTGGCAGCTTAGTATTAGCGAACCAACTGGCAGTACCGGCTATTCATACTTTATTAGATGACAACGGTCGAATTAGCGACCCCGCTACCGCTGAAAAAGTGGCTGGTCTTGCACAGCAGTTAGTTAGCGTAGCAAGTAAGCTTAAATAAGCAGCCACTATAACTTTGTTGCTGCAAGCTTTGCAGCAATAAAGTCTTCATGGGTAACATACAATAAATTAGCAACACGACGAATAACGTATTCTTCTTGTGGATCAAGTTCTCCATCGGAGTACGCTAAACGCCAAAGTAATTCAACTATATCAATGCGTTGCTGTGCACTACATTGATTGTTAATTTGCTTAGAAAATTGAAAATAATCAATGGCGTCATCTAAGCTTGCACTTGCTTGCTCGGTTAACTCATCTACTGCTTCATCCGTTAAATCAAAATATTTTTTTAATGTTAGACTTAGCGTATGTTGCTCATCAGCCTGTAAATCGTTATCCGCTCGCATTACCTCAATTAATAATGCGGCAACCGCTGTTTTTAAATCATGTTGTTCAATATCATAATCTTGCTGATCAATACTCGAAAAAAGCTGTTTAATTTGCTTGAACATCACATTTCCCCTTTTTGGGTGTTAGACTTATATTATAACGGGTTTAATAGATATGCTGATCACACTACCCAAAATTAAGATGGAGTTAAAGGTTTATGAGTATAAAAGCCAATCATTACATACATGGAATTATTAGCTGGTGTTTATTAACGGGGTGTTTGAGTGTGTCGGCAGAGCAAAGTGAAATGCAGCGACTTTATGATTTTGATGAAAAGGTGCATTATAAGCAAACTCAAATAGACACTAACAATTACCACTTAGAAATACAGTCTGACGACTACCCACATTTTAGAAACCAAAGTGTGTTTTTGTTGCGCCACGCAAATCGTTTATGTCACGATAATCCTTTTATGTTAAAAGTGATTGAGGGCGTACAGGAGTACCAACGCTTTCCAACTAAACCGCGTGCTTATCAGCCACCGCTCAGTGTATTTGTGCAGTGTGAAATGCCTGCAGAAAAAACCTCAAAAAAATAACACCTCGTTATTTTCAGTAAAACCACTGAGTATTAAAATAGCCTGTGGTTTTACTGTAGTTAACCTGAACTAAGTTAGTTAACGCCATATCCCCACGGCGCAGCCGGTGGTGTGATAGGTTTAGTTAAATCAAAATCAACACGGAATTCGCGACCTTGGCGAATAAGTCGATAAGTGAACTGTTCAGGGTAAATATACATTTGCCATGTATTGCCTACCGATTGCGGTATGCCTTGGCTAACAAATAACTCTTTTGAATACTGATCTGCAGGGAATGACTGCATATTAGCAAAACCCGCATCCACAGTATGACCGCCATACATAGTAGACACATCATCGCTGCCATCTTTATGGCGATGATCGTGCTTTAGGCTCAAACCACTACCTGTTTTAGTAATGATCCACGTACGTGAAGCATCATCACCGACATGAAACGGCACCTGTAACTCACGGTCATTACACTTACGCACATGCATAATTAACTTTTTATCGGCAAATGAACTCGGCCCTGTTGCATTATCAACCGTTACTTTACCCTCGAAAGCTTTACCGCAGTGAGCAGCAATACTATTGAAAAAGCTATCATGACTTGGAATTGATACTAAAGGCGCTGGACGTGCTAATGCAGCAGTGGATGCCAGCATAAACGCTGCAGCTGTTAATAATTTCATAATGTGTCCCTAAACATGTAAAAAATCAGCTTAGCGTTTAAGCAAACACAAAGAAAATAATCACGATGAACAGCAATAAAAATTAACAGAACAATAGGGTTTTACTTTAATTAATTAGTAAAAAATATCGCTTGAAAGAAAATAAGAAATTAAATATTGTTGTTTGATAAAGGGGAAATAACTAATACCAATTCGCTTAATTAAGCGGTCTATTTTGAGGCAGGAAAAACGGGGTGATAGCTAGGCAAAAAATTCGCTATTTAGTTGTTCGAAATTAGAGTTTTTTAACACAGATAGCGACACGTTTAGCCCCGCAAAATGATTGAGTATTATTGCGGATTGGTATAAACGTAAAGCCAGTTTTAGCGCGGAGCACATATTTAAATGGAAAAATATATCGGCTTAATAATCATCGTATTACTATTAATTATTCAAAATCGCTACACTCTGCACATATATCAACACCTTGCTGAGCAGCACCCAGAACAATGGAAAAAATTATCACAAAATTCATTAGATGGGACACCCTATGCCAATCTTGCTGAGTCATTTAAAGATGGTTTTTTTTCGACTATCAACGACCCAAAGGTAGTCCGCTACCAGAAATTTAAAACTCTCAATTTATTACTAATGGCAATGATTACATTAGCAAGCTTATTGCGTGGTTTTTTAATATAAGCGATTAAAAAAGCGCAACCTAAGTTGCGCTCCAGTTTCATATGTAAAAGGTTACTGCCACGGTCTCTCTGCGGCTAACTGCTTTTCAAACGCATCAATTTGTGGGTTCAGGGTCTCGGTTACACCGATAAAGTCTAAGCCACTTAATAAACGCTCTTTCACGTCTTTGCGAATATCAAAGCTGATTGGCGCAAATTTATTGCTGCGCAATTGCTGGTTTTCTAAATCCACATCAATGTGAATATCGTCATGCTGCTCACTTAACACAAATAAGTCTTCTAATATTTGCGCTGGCAATGCAATAGCAAGCATTTGATTGTTACCACAGTTATTAAAGAAAATATCAGCAAAGCTTTCAGCTAAAATCACTTCAAACCCATATTGCTTTAGTGCCCATGGTGCGTGCTCGCGTGATGAGCCACAGCCAAAATTATCGCGGGTTAATAATATTTGCGCACCTTGGTAACAAGGACGATTTAAAATAAATTCAGGGTTTGGCTCGCCATTATCTAAATAACGCCAATCGTAAAACAGTGCTGCATCAAAACCATCACGGCTGGTTGAGGTTAAAAACTGCTTAGGAATAATTTGGTCGGTATCGACGTTGTTTTTATCAAGTGGGGCCATTAAGCCGCTAAAATAGATGCTCATTAAGCTTCTCCTCTAATATCAACAAAGTGACCATGTATTGCAGCCGCTGCCGCCATTGCAGGGCTCACTAAGTGTGTACGCCCACCTCGCCCTTGGCGACCTTCAAAATTACGGTTAGATGTAGATGCACAGCGTTTACCTGCGCCTAAGCGATCGTCATTCATTGCTAAACACATAGAACAACCCGGCTCACGCCATTCAAACCCTGCAGCTTTAAATATGTCGGCAAGGCCTTCATCTTCTGCTTGCTGTTTAACCAAACCTGAGCCCGGAACAATTAATGCCTCAACGCCAGCAACCACTTGCTTGCCTTCAACAATTTTTGCAGCGGCGCGTAAATCTTCAATGCGGCTGTTGGTACATGAGCCAATAAATACTGTATCTACTTTGGCAGTTGATAACTTATCGCCCGCTTTTAAACCCATGTATTTAAGTGCACTACGAATGGCATCGGCTTTAATTAAATCGGTTTCTTTGTCTGGATCTGGAATACATTCATCAACGCCAATCACTTGCTCTGGGTTAGTCCCCCAAGTAACTTGCGGTTGGATACTACCTGCATCTAACTCTACTTCTAAATCAAAATGAGCACCATCATCCGTTTTTAAAGTTTCCCAGTAGGCAACAGCGGCATCAAAATCAGCACCTTTGGGTGCAAATGGGCGCCCTTTTAAGTACTCGTAAGTGATTTTATCTGGGGCAATTAAACCTGCCTTGGCACCCATTTCAATACTCATGTTACACAACGTCATGCGCGCTTCCATCGAAAGCGCCTCTATGCCTTCGCCACAAAATTCAGCCACATAACCCGTACCACCAGCAGTGCCTAGTTTACCTATAACCGCCAAAATTAAATCTTTAGCAGTTACTGTTGGGCGTAACACACCGTTAATTTGAATTTTTAACGACTTCGCCTTTTTTTGCTGTAGCGTTTGCGTAGCTAATACGTGCTCAACTTCTGAGGTTCCAATACCATGGGCAAGCGCTCCAAACGCGCCGTGGGTTGAGGTATGACTATCGCCGCATACTATGGTGGTGCCTGGCAAAGTGATCCCTTGCTCTGGGCCAATCACATGTACTATACCTTGATTTACTGAATTTAGGTCGTACAGCAAAATACCAAACTCTTTGCAGTTTGCATCCAGTGCCATTAGTTGATTTTTAGAGACTTCGCTGGCTGCATCCAGTGAACGACTTTTAGTTGAAACATTATGATCCATGGTCGCAATGGTTTTTTCTGGACAGCGCACTTTACGATTTTTTTCACGTAAGCCGGCAAATGCTTGTGGTGACGTCACTTCGTGTACTAAATGACGGTCAATATAAAGTAAATCGGTTTGCTCATTAATGCTGGCAACGGTATGTGCTTGCCAAATTTTATTGTATAAGGTTTGGGCCACTTGCTAACTCCCTGATCTGATTGAGCCACAGCCTGACGGTGCTGTGGCTTTAATAATTAAATGCGTGAAACGATGGCCGCTGCTACATCGGTGGTGGTATAGCCGCCCTGCGGATAAATATCCGGCGTTCCCACACCGGCTTCAACCGCCTCTGCGACTGCTTTTTCAATCGTACGAGCCGCTTCGTCTTGGCCTAATGAGTAACGTAGCATTAAGGCGGCACTTAAAATTTGTGCGATTGGGTTTGCCACCCCTTTTCCGGCGATATCAGGCGCTGAACCACCCGCGGGTTCATACAAGCCAAAGCCTGATTGATTTAAGCTAGCGGAGGGTAATAACCCCATTGAACCGGTGATCATCGCGCACTCGTCCGATAAAATGTCGCCAAATAAGTTATCGCACAGTAATACATCAAACTGGCTAGGCTGTTTAACTAGCTGCATCGCTGCATTATCTACATAAATATAATCTAAGCTCACTTCTGGAAAGTCTTTACTCACTTCGGTTACCACTTCGCGCCATAAAACGCTTGATGCTAAAACATTGGCTTTATCGACCGAGGTTACATGATTGCTGCGCAATTTAGCGGCCTCAAAAGCAAAACGTGCAATACGCTCTATCTCTTTACGTGAATAAGTTTGCGTATCAAATGCAGTTTCTTCTGCCCCTTCGCCACTGCGACCTTTCTCACCAAAATAAATACCACCCGTTAGCTCGCGCACACATAAAATATCAAAGCCTTTTTCGCTAATATCAGCACGTAGTGGTGATGCAGCGCTTAATGCGGGTAACAACTGAGCAGGGCGTAAGTTACAAAACAAACCAAAGTGCTTGCGCAGTGGTAACAGTGACGCGCGCTCCGGTTGGTCATTAGGTGGTAAATGTTCCCACTTAGGACCACCTACTGAACCAAATAAAATAGCATCGGCGTTTTCACAAGCTTTTAAAGTGGTATCAGGAAGGGCTTTGCCAAACTCATCAATGGCTGCGCCGCCAATCGCGTGGTGCTCACGGTTCAGAGTAAAACCAAATTTATCACTGACTGCGTCAAGTACTTGCTCTGCAGCTGCCATAACTTCTGGGCCAATACCGTCGCCCGCTAATACGGCAACGCTGTAATGTGTTTTACTCATCCTGCTTTCCTTTGTTGTTTTAAATCAGACACTTTTTGTGCTCGATAAATTAAGTTATAAACCCGAACCATAGCGCGTACTGAGGCTTCGACCACATCGGCCGCAATACCGGCACCGTGATAAGGACGGCCATCATATTTAGCAATAATATTCACTTGTCCTAATGAGCTTGCACCTTGGCCGGTGGCCTCTAAATTGTATTCAATCATTTCAACGCTCATACCAGTTAAGCGCTCAATGGCTGCAAATGAGGCTTCTACCGGGCCGTTACCTGTGGCCGCTTCTTGTTTTGCTTCGCCATCAATCAACAAACCTATCGTTGAGCTGGCTACCGATTGAGAGTTCGACGTAGAGTGAACAAACTCTAATTGATATTTTTCATCTTTGTCGCTGATTTGATTAAAGTAAATCATTGCTTCTAGGTCGTAGTCATATACTGTGCCTTTTTGGTCAGCTAACGCAACGAAACTTTGGTATAAGCTATCCATGTCGTAATCAGATTTTTGATAACCTAACTCTTCTAAGCGATGCTCTATAACATGACGCCCTGAACGCGAGGTCATATTTAATTGATTACTTGGCACACCCACACTTTCAGGTGACATAATTTCATAGGTATTTTGCGCTTTTAAGACACCATCTTGGTGAATACCTGAACTGTGGGCAAACGCATTTTCGCCAACAATCGCTTTATTTGGCTGTACCGGCATATTACAAATTTTGGCTACTTGGCGAGAGGCGCGATAAATTTCTTCGCTTTTTATATCGGTATATACGTTTAAATGGTCTTTGCGCATTTTCATGATCATCGCCACCTCTTCAAGTGAACAATTACCCGCGCGCTCCCCTATACCATTAATCGTACATTCGATTTGGCGAGCACCTGCTTGAACGGCAGCAACAGAGTTAGCAACGGCTAAGCCTAAGTCGTTATGGCAATGCACACTTAAACGGGCTTTATCAATATTTGGCACGTTGTTCATTAAATGACGGATCATTGCTGCGTATTCATCTGGCGTTACAAAACCGACGGTATCTGGCAAGTTAATCGTGGATGCACCGGCATTAATAGCTTGCTCAACTATTTTGCATAAATCCCAATGTGGTGTACGTCCTGCGTCTTCACATGAAAATTCCACATCATCAGTGTAATTACGGGCAAGCTTGATTGATTTAACCGCCATTGCAGTGGCATCATCAAGGCTCATTCGCAACTTGTGTTCAAGATGAAGCGGGCTGGTTGCAATAAAAGTATGAATACGGCTTTGCTGTGCACTGCGAAGCGCCTCGCCACAGGCCTCAATATCTTTGGCAACCGAGCGTGCTAAGCCACAAATAATAGGGCCTTTTACTTCAGTGGCAATTCGCTGCACTGAGCGAAAGTCAGCGGGGCTCGAAACCGGAAAGCCCACTTCCATGACATCCACATTTAAGCGGCTAATGGTATGCGCTAGTTGAATTTTATCATCTTCAGTCAGGCTTGCTTTAAGTGCCTGTTCGCCATCACGTAAGGTGGTATCAAAAATCCATACTTTATCTTGCTCTTGCATAACTGCCCCTCATTCCTGTGTTACCCAAATTTCGATTTATCCCTGCAGCGAGATAAAAAAAACCCCGCAATTGCGGGGTTTTGTTGTTTAGCTCAATGCAAACACACTAATCCCCGCTCACTTGCCACAGCAGTAAGAGGTTTAGTTTTAGTGTAATTAAACGATTAGTTTGCATTTGTTTTCTTGTGTGTGTCCAATGAGGCTTATTTTTATCATTGCAGCGCAGTAGGCGCAAGCATAAAAATGCCATAAAAATAATTACACAAGACTTTTAAAGGATTTAAAATTCAACAAATAGATAAAAAATGGATAAAAAATTTAACCTCAGAGGGCGTGGCGTTTAAATTAACAAGCACCGTAAAGTACAGTGCTTATTTTAACTTTTTTTAATATTTACTCTTTCTTTTCTGCGCGTACGTAATTTGACGCACCACGAGTAATATAGCGTAACTGCCAAATAACTCGCTCAATTAATTCATCGCGCTGCTGACCTTCAATATCTAGCGCTTCGGCGCCAGCATTAAATACCAACGTAACCATAGCCTCTGCCTGAATATACGCATGAATCGCATCACAGGGCGTTTCACTTTCTAAATAATGAGCAAGTTCTAAAATAAAGTGTTTCACTTCACGTGCTACTGCCGCTCTAAATGCTTTTGAGGTACCCGAGCGCTCACGCAGCAATAACCTAAATTGATTACTAGAGTTATCAATAAACTCCATAAAAGTAACCACAGACGTATTTATTACACTGCCGCCACTGGCTATTCGCCTACGAGCTTGACGCATCAGCTGACGCAGCGTTAAACCCGCTTCATCAACCATGGTTAAACCTAGCTCGTTCATATCTTTAAAGTGACGATAAAAAGAGGTGGGCGCAATACCGGCTTCGCGCGCTACTTCACGCAAGCTCAAATTTGAAAAGCTATGATCAGCACTAAGCTGATTAAAAGCAGCTTCAATTAATGCTTGTCGTGTTTTTTGTTTCTGTTGTGCTCTAACGCCCGACATCAACAGCTCCCTGAATGAATTTGTAATAAATTTTTAATTAAAAAATAGCTAATAGTACAGTCTAATACTTGACGGCAGCAGATTGAAATATTATTTTAGCGTACAGTTGTACGCTGAGAAATGAGAAAGATGAAAAAACCACCACTTATATGGACCAACGTCCTTTTCTTTAGCCTGACGTTTTTGGCTGCTGTTACACTTGTACCTTGGTATGGGTTTAACTATGGCTTTACAGGCACACAATGGGCTGCTTTTGTAGCTTGCATGTTTTTCGCGGGATTATCGATCACTGCGGGTTACCATCGTTTATGGGCGCACAAAACTTACAATGCACACCCGGTCGTTGAATTTATTTTTGCCTTAGGCGGCGCGTTTGCTTTGCAAAACAGTGCACTGCATTGGAGCAGCGATCATCGTATTCACCACGGTCAAGTTGATGACCCTGTAAAAGACCCTTATGCCGCTACCAACGGCTTTTGGTATAGTCACATTGGCTGGATGCTGCGCGACTACCAAGGCGATAGCTACGGTGATTACAGCAATTGCCGCGACCTACAACGCAATAAAATTGTGATGTGGCAACATAAACATTATTTAAAGCTGGTAGTAGCCATGAATGTTGGTTTACCACTGGTATTAGGTTTAATGTTAGGTGATGTGTGGGGCATGTTATTACTAGCGGGATTACTTCGTTTAGTATTGAGTCAGCACTTTACCTTTTTTATTAACTCAGTAGCACACATTTGGGGTTCACGCCCTTACACTGAAAAAAATACCGCGAGAGACAATGGCTTTTTAGCACTATTTACCTACGGTGAGGGTTATCATAACTTTCATCATATTTTTGCGAGCGATTACCGCAATGGCATTAAATGGTTTCATTACGACCCAACTAAATGGATGATCCGCTCGTTAGCTGCACTTGGTTTAGCGAGTAAATTAAAGCGCACACCGGTTGAGCGCATAGAAAAAGCTAAAGCAGAAACCTTGATGAGCAAAACGCAAGGTCGACTCGCAAAATTGCCTTTAGCGCAAGATAAGCTTACATTATTACAACAAGAGTACGATTTGTTGCTTAAAAAACTGCAAAATTATTGCTCATTACAAAAACAAGTGTTGGAAGCTAAAAAAAATAATATGGCAAAGCAGTGTGAAAAGTCGGCATTAATGGCACAATATCACGAGCTTGAAGCCGCCTGGGAAACACAAAAACAGGCATGGCTAGCACTTAATGCGAGGTTATTAAAAGCCTCTTTTAGTTAAAATAGGAGTGGCTGTGGCCAAACAACCAGAAAAGAAAAAAGTACCCGTGAGCTACCAATATGATGCAATCATTATTGGCACGGGTCCTGGCGGTGAAGGGACCGCTATGAACCTCTCTAAAAGTAACAAAAAAGTAGCAGTTATTGAACGCCAAACAGCCGTGGGTGGTGGCTGTGTACATTGGGGTACCATTCCTTCAAAGGCACTTCGTCATTCTGTTAGTCGCTACATTGAATACAAAGCAAATCCTTTATTTAACGTAGGCGAGCGTCCGGTAAGACTTACCTTTCCTGATATTTTACGCCATGCCAGTTCGGTAATTTCAAAGCAGTCAAACTTACGCAGCAGTTTTTACGATCGTAACCGCATTCATATGTTTCAAGGCGACGCTAGCTTTGTTGATAAGCACACTATTGAAATTAGACGTAATGACGGTTCTACTGAGCGCCTTACTGCACAAACGATTGTCATTGCTACCGGCTCACGACCTTATCGCCCACCAGGGGTTGATTTCACCCACTCACGAATTTACGAAAGTGACACTATTTTAGGCCTTGAACACGACCCGCATCGCGTACTTATATACGGCGCGGGTGTAATTGGTTGTGAATATGCGTCTATCTTTAAAGGGCTAGGTGCCAAAGTCGACTTAGTGAATACTCGCGATCGCTTATTGGCGTTCATGGATGCTGAAATATCTGATGCATTAAGCTATCACTTTTGGAATAGCGGTATTGTAATTCGTCATAACGAAGAGTTTGATCGCATTGAAACCCGTGATGACTGCGTTGTTATGCATTTAAAATCGGGCAAACGTGTTAAAGCTGACTGTATTTTATTTGCCAATGGACGAACCGGTAACACTGATACCCTTAATTTAGAAGCCATTGGCTTAAAAGCAGATAGCCGCGGACAGATAAAAGTAAACGAAACCTACCAAACAGAAGTAGACAATGTATACGCAGTAGGCGATGTTATTGGCTACCCAAGCCTTGCTAGTGCTGCATTTGACCAAGGTCGAATTGCCGCAGATGCCATTGCTTCTGGTAACTGCGATGAAAAGCTGATTATTGATATTCCAGCCGGTATTTATACTATTCCTGAAATGAGTTCTGTTGGTAAAACAGAGCAGCAATTAACTGCCGCAAAAGTACCGTATGAAGTGGGGCGTGCGCAATTTAAACACTTAGCCCGTGCGCAAATTGCAGGTACCGATGTGGGTAGTTTAAAAATATTGTTCCATACAGAAACCAAAGAAGTACTTGGCGTGCATTGCTTTGGTGAGCGTGCTTCTGAGATTGTTCACATTGGCCAAGCTATTATGGAACAAAAAAATGGTGGCAATACCATCGACTACTTTGTAAATACTACGTTTAACTACCCAACAATGGCAGAAGCTTATCGAGTTGCGGCATTAAATGGCTTAAACCGCTTGTTTAAGTAATATTAAGCACTAGGTAACAAAAAGCCCGCTTGAATCAAGCGGGCTTTTTTAATAACTCATCGTTATTTAGAAACTATTTATGATATTGCGCACTTAATTCATGCACGGCGTTAATGAATACACCGGCATTTTCTGGGTCAACATCTGGTGTAATACCGTGGCCTAAATTAAATACATGACCATTGCCAGTGCCAAAGTCTTCTAAAATAGTGCCGACTTCTTGGCGAATACGATCTGGCGTACCATGAAGCATTGATGGGTCCATATTACCTTGCAGTGCAACTTTATCGCCGACACGGCGTTTAGCATCGCCAATGTTAATAGTCCAATCTAAACCTACTGCGTCACAGCCCGTTGCGGCAATCGCTTCAATCCACTGACCACCGTTTTTGGTAAATAAAGTAACCGGTACTTTACGGCCATCGTATTCACGAATTAAGCCATCAACAATTTTATGCATGTATTGCAATGAAAATTCATTGTAATCACGCGGGCTTAGTACACCACCCCATGAGTCAAATACCATTAGCGATTGCGCACCCGCTTTAACTTGCGCGTTTAAGTAATCTATCACCGAATCAGCTAGTTTATCGAGTAATAAATGCAGTGTTTGCGGCTCAGCAAACGCCATTTTTTTGATTTTACCAAATACTTTACTGCTACCACCTTCAACCATGTAAGTTGCAAGTGTCCAAGGCGAACCAGAAAAACCAATTAATGGCACTTCGCCTTTAAGTTCACGACGAATAGTGCTCACTGCGTTCATTACATAGCCAAGCTCATCGGTAGGATCAAGTTTAGGAATTTTTTTAACATCAGCTAGTGACGAAATTGGGCGTTCAAACTTAGGGCCTTCGCCGGTTTCGAAGTACAAGCCTAATCCCATTGCATCGGGAATAGTTAAAATATCACTAAACAAAATAGCTGCATCTAATGGGTAACGGCGCAAAGGCTGTAATGTTACTTCACAGGCTAACTCAGCATTTCTACACAGGCTCATAAAATCGCCCGCTTGTGCACGTGTAGCACGGTATTCAGGTAAATAACGTCCTGCTTGACGCATCATCCATACCGGCGTGACATCAACAGGTTGCTTGGCAAGGGCACGTAAATAACGGTCGTTTTTTAATTCGCTCATAGCGTATAGAGTCCTAGGGCTTTTAGAAATTGTGCAAGATTGTACCACCATATTCACGCCCCCTCTATCGCTAAGCGATTAAATCGCTACAGAGTAGCGCTAGATCAAGTAATTTTTAATTTTCATGTTGCTTTGTACATAAAACAACCAAACAAACGTTAATAATAAAAACTTTTCATTAAACTATTTGCAACATCTAAAAAAGCTTGATATTGTATCTCCCGCGTTAACAAAACAATAACAAAAATTGTTAATATAAAAATAATAAAAATCTCTAATAAAAATAAGAATGCTTGTTTAAACAAGTCTAATAAAGAAATTAAACCACCGTAATAGGTGGTTTTTTCTTGCCTGGAATAAATTACTTACAACTTATACCCTTAAACAAAATTCCCTCTGGTATTACATCTATTTTACTTGTTGATATACACGCCAATTAAATATATCTTGGATAACATAAGTTTTATTTTTAATTTAAAAAATCCAACCCAGCTTAGGAGAAAAATTATGCTGAAGCGTGTAGAAAAAGCTCAACAAAAGTGGGGGGGTAGCCATACGGTCATCGATAATTGGTTAAACGAACGCCAAGAGCTGATTGTGCTTTACTGTAAAATTGCAGGCTTTTCACCTTATGAGAAAAAAGATCAGTCTTTGCCTGAACCATCACAAATTCAGGCATTTTGCCAAATTTTAATGGATTATTTATCGGCCGGCCACTTTGAAGTGTACGACGATATTGCTAAAGCCTGCGAAAAGAAAGGCCTAGAAAGCCAGCAACTCGCTAATACGATATACCCACGTATTTCAGATACCACTGACATCGCTCTGGATTTCAACGATAAGTACGCTGAGGTAGACGCTGAAGATTTACTAGAAGGCTTTGATAATGATCTTTCAGTAATGGGTGAAGCACTCGAAGCGCGCTTTGCACTTGAAGATGAGCTGATTGATAACTTATTTTCTAATCACACTGACTAATTAGTTATTCAACGTAATAAAAAAGGGACCTAAGGTCCCTTTTTTATTATCTATAACGCTTATTCTGCAGCGGCAGCTTCTGCATCATTTTGAATTTCTAATAATTCAACTTCAAAAATAAGTGTTGAATTAGCAGGAATTTTACCTAAGTCACGATCGCCGTAAGCAAGGTCTGAAGGAATAGTAAATTTGTACTTAGACCCTACAGGCATAAGTTGTAAACCTTCAGTCCAACCAGGAATTACACGGTTTAGTGGGAACGTTGTCGGCTCGTTACGTGAGTAAGAGCTATCGAACTCAGTACCGTCTAACAATGTGCCTTTATAATGTACTTTAACCACATCAGTTGCTACTGGTTTTGCGCCTTCGCCTTCGCTCATTACTTCGTACTGTAAACCAGACTCAGTAACCATCACGCCTTCTTTTTTAGCGTTATCAGCTAGGTATTTTTCACCTTCAGCTTTGCTTTTTTCAGACTCTACTTTTGCTTTTTCTTCTTGTTTAGTACGCACTGACTCATCTAATGCTGTTAAAACTTCACGAATTTTCTCTTCGTCAATTTTTGCATTACCCGCAAGTGCATCTTCAAAGCCTCGCATTAATAAAGCTTGGTCTAATTCAATACCAATTTCTTTTTTATCCGCTAGGTCTTTATTTAAAAAGTTACCCACAGATGCACCAATACCGTACGCTTGTTGCTGTGCTACAGTATCTAGCTTAACGTCTGCTTGCTCTTTTTTTGCTTCTTGATTACAAGCTGTAAGCGCTAAAACTGACGCTGCAATCAATGACAATTTAATCGTCTTTCTCATTTTAAATCTCCGACACACTTTGCAGTTGCCATTTATTGTAATATTACTAGTTAAAGATTAACGGCCTACATGGTAGGCTGCTTGTTTAATAGCTAAACTAAAAACATATCCAGTGATTAGACAAACAACCTAGGCGTTTTTCGCAACCTAGTCTAACCTCTCAGTCACTAAGAGTTAAGAGGAAATACCTGTAATATGTCGTTATTTCGTACTTTTTTAGTCGCCACTTGCTGTTTATTAACAATTGCATGTAGTGATGAAAAACAACAAGCAGTGGCCAGTTTTGAGCACACTGCACAGGGCGCCTTTTCATCTGCGTTATCGCACGATGGTCAATACAGCTTAGTGTCTTCTATCCATCATGGGGTCGCCCTTTGGGATAATCAACAGCAAGCGCTTAAATACCAATGGTTTCAACAGCAGGCTGAAGATAGCTTAGTTTATGCCGTAGCCATTGCTTTTGATAATAGCGTGGCTGTTACCGCCGAAAAAACCACCTTTGCGGTCTGGGATATTGCCACTGGCAAAAATAAAGGTTTTTATAAAATACAAAAAGCCAGCATTCGCGATATTGCCATTAGCAACCAAGGCCAAAGTGTTGTTTACGGGCGCAGCGATGGCGTTGTGGTATTTATAAACCTTAACACTGGCAGACGCATTGAATTTTTAGGCCATCAAGAAAAAGTAAACACCGTAGACCTATCACCTAATGGGCGCTATGCATTGAGCGGCTCTAACGATTATGTTGCCTACTTATGGGATACTCAAAGTGGGCAAGTAGTTCATCGCTTTAATCACCCAACCCGAGTAACGCAGGTCGCTTTAGATCCTCAAGGGCGCTATGCTTTTACCGCCGACAGTATGGCACAAGCAAATGTATGGAAGCTGACTACAGGTGACCTTGTTAGTAAACTAAAGTATATTGCGCGTCAGAAAATTTTTACCGCAGTGCGCTTTAACGATCAAGGCACTTTATTAGCAACCGGTTCACCCAATAAACGGGTTGATTTATGGCAGCTAACCAGCGGTGAAAAAATTCAAACATGGCAAGTCACTCCGCGAGAAGGCAGTAAGCCCAAATCGGCAGTGGTACTTGATGTGGCATTTACAGATAACGGTAAATCATTGTTAACTGAAAGCTCAAGCGGAATCGCTGAGCGCTTTATTATACGAGAACCAAATGAACACAATTGAACATCGGCTAATGGAACTTGAGGCTAAAGTGGCTTTTCAAGACGAAACAATTGAAATTTTGAATGATGAAATAAAAGTTCACCAGCAACAGTTGGCAAAAATAAAGCGCCAAACCGAGTTGCTGGCTGAAAAACTTAAAGAGTCGCAAGCATCGCAACCTATGATGTCGAATATGCCGGAGCCTCCGCCACCGCATTACTAAACTGTTTAGGTTTAGTCGCCTGGGTTAAACACGCCAATGATCTGTTCAAATTGGCGTGTTGATGCCTGCACAGCCTGCTCTGGTTGAGCCATTTTATGACCACACTGCATACATTCAACTTTTTCTACGTCATGCTCTTTGTAGAGCATTAACATATCCATGGTTTTACACTCAGGACACGTTGCTCCAGCAATAAATCGTTTTTTATGTTTCACTTCGTTTTTCCTACCATTTTGACTGACGTTATTTTATCGCAATATTTGCCTACTTGATACGATTGATATAGCTAATAAGATCCGTGTTATAATGGCCGCAATTCAATCAAGGCACAGTAAAGTAACGTATTTATGATCCAAATCTCAGAAATAGAACTGCTTCGCGGTGGCAAAGCTTTATTAAAAAATGCATCGGCTACATTATTTCCAGAGCACAAAGTAGGCCTTGTTGGTGCTAATGGCTGTGGTAAGTCAACGCTATTTAGTTTATTAAAGTCTGAGCTTTCGTTAGATGGCGGTAATTGCAGTATTCCTAAAGATTGGTCACTGGCCTCAGTAAAACAAGAAACCCCCGCCCTTGAAATAAGCGCTATAGATTACGTACTGCAAGGCCACCCTGAATATTATGCGCTACGAATTGCTTTACGTGAGGCTGAGCAAACCAATGATGGCGACACTCAAGCTAAAGTGCATATTCAGCTTGAAAATATTAAAGGCTATAGCATAGAAGCCAAGGCAGGAGAGCTATTACATGGCTTAGGCTTTGCTAATAACCAAATAGAAAACCCAGTAAGTGCATTTTCGGGTGGTTGGCGTATGCGTTTAAACTTAGCCCAAGCGCTTATTCGCGATGCCGACTTGCTGTTACTGGATGAGCCTACAAACCACCTTGATTTAGATGCTGTGTATTGGCTTGAGCGTTTTTTACGTGCCTACACTGGTACATTGGTACTGATATCTCATGACCGAGAGTTTTTAGACGCTGTGGTCGATCAAATTTGGCATATAGATAAACAACTTATTAATGTGTACAAAGGTAACTACTCGCAGTTTGAACGCCAAAAAGCTGAGCGTTTATTACAGCAGCAAGCCATGTTTGAAAAACAACAAGAACAAATTGCCCACTTAGAGCAGTTCATTACCCGCTTTAAAGCCAAAGCCAGTAAAGCCAAACAGGCACAAAGCCGTGTTAAAGCGCTAGAGCGCATGGAAAAACTTGCCCCAGCACATGTTGACTCGCCATTTGATTTTGAATTTGCTGAGCCAACCGCTCTGCCTAACCCGCTAATGACACTCGACAAAGCCAAAGCCGGTTATGGCGATGTCACCATTTTAAACAGTATTAAGCTGAACTTAGTACCAGGCAGCCGTATTGCACTACTGGGTAGAAATGGCGCAGGTAAATCAACACTGATTAAGCTGCTCTCTGGTGACTTACAACCTCAAGCAGGTGAAGTGTTTCAGCATCAGGGGTTAAACATTGGCTACTTTGCGCAGCATCAATTGGAATCACTTGATTTAAAAGCCAGTGCCGTCACTCATCTGCAACGCTTAAACCCTAAAGCCAGCGAACAATCACTGCGTGACTTTTTAGGCGGTTTTGCCTTTGTAGGCGATAAAGCACTCGACCCTGTAGCACCGTTTTCAGGCGGTGAAAAAGCCCGTTTAGTACTGGCTATGTTGGTTTATCAAAAACCAAATTTACTACTACTCGATGAGCCAACCAACCACCTTGATTTAGAAATGCGCCACGCTTTAGTTATGGCATTACAAGGCTTTGAAGGCGCTATGGTCACGGTATCGCATGACCGTCATATGCTTAAAAATACCGCCGATGAATTTTATTTAGTTGATAATGGCGAGGTCACCCAATTTGGCTACGACCTAGATGCATATTATCAGTGGCTGCTTAATGCTAATAAAGGAGCCGCTAAAAACGACACCGACGAAGAGCCAAAAGCCCATTCACAAGTTAACCGTAAAGAGCAAAAGCGCTTAGAAGCCGAGTTTAGAAAAGCGATTCAGCCGCTGAAAAAGCAAATTGAAAAACTTGAAAAGCAATTAGATAAGTTTGCTGCAGAATTAGCTGACGTTGAAGAGGCGCTCGGCGATAACACACTTTATAACGATGAAAATAAAGGCAAGCTTAAAGAGTTAATTACTAAACAAGCCACACTTACGCCTAAGCTTAATAATGTTGAAGAAGAGTTATTAATGGCCCTTGAAGAGATGGAACAAAAAGAACAGGCATTCGCCGATGAACTTGCTTAACAGCAACGATTTTTGGCAGTTTGCATGTCAGCTTTATAGCGAAGATGGCATGCAAGCGCGCCTGTTAGATTACCAAAACCTGCAAGGTAAAAACGTCAACCTATGCTTGTTGCTGTATTACTTAGATTCTCTCAATCTAGCTATTAACCAAACACAGCTGAGCAAGCTTGAACAATCAATTAGTGAGTTTGATCAGCAAGCATTAAAGCCTCTACGTACTACCCGCGCCTATTTAAAAACAAATCAAACCGAGATTACCGATTACGCCGCAATTCGAAAAGCACTTCTCGGCGCCGAGTTGAAGTTAGAAAAGCAGCAACAAATAATATTGATTGATGTAGTTAATAGTATGGATTTAACAGCCTGTTCAACGCCCAATAACAGCGATAAATATTTGGCATAATTTTTCACCATTATTTTCATCAGATCACTTATATTATGAATATTAGCTCGTTATATACGTGGTTACTTTAGTTTGTTTTATAAACCAAGCTGCATATCTTTGGCTTTGTATTGAAACACCTCTTCTAATGGCAAGTTAAAAACTATAGAAATTTTAAAAGCCACTTCTAGAGAGGGTGAATATTTATTTGCCTCAATTGCCATTACCGTTTGCCGAGTTACACCAATAGCATCTGCTAATTGCTTTTGCGTCATTTCATCGCGTAAAAAGCGTAATGTTCGAATAGAGTTAGTTATTACATACTCACTCATAAATATCACCCGTTCTACCTTTATAAAGCTGCGCTATATAGTTGACTATTTCGGCAATCAAAAAAGCACCTACCATGACGTGCATTGGTAAGTATGGAATATTATATTCGATAGCTGGGCCCCAGTTATTAGCTTCAATTTGATATTGAACAATAGCAACACAAATTCCCGTCTGTAATATTATGGCCTTGTATTTATAACCCACTAAATTTATTTGCTTTTCTCTCACATCAGGTGGCTGATTTAATTCATTATCACTGATAAATGAAAGTAATAAATAGCTCAATACTATAAGTATCACAGAATAAATTAACACCTGTAGCAATAAACCAGATAACCAAGAAACAGAACTAAGCTGCTGCGTACTCGCATTCATTAGGCTGTTTACATAAAAGTAAGATATATACACGCTTACTAGTAAATCGATACTCAGTGTCAGTTCTCTAAAACTTATGCTTTGTAAAAATTCTTTAAAGTGCTCTGAACGAGTCATATAAAGCTAACCCCAAGTAAAATATTTTTGACTTTAAAACTATAAGTTCACTCTTTAGCCATGTCAAATATATTTAACACTAGGTTTATTTTATTTAACCTAAAACAAAGCAACGGTTATTCAAAGCTGAACTTTGCTGACCATCTTTATTATAAAAAGTGATTAAAAAATCGCAGATAATTTACTAAAAAGTGCAAAATCGACTTAACTTTATTGATCAAAATCAACATCTGCATTGCCCATTTTATAATCTGTTAAATAGCTTGATCTGGATCATATCAAGCCCTGCCAAGCCAGCCTATGATTAACCCATAGACATCAGGAGGCCATTATGGACGTATTCTTTAGAGATTTTTTTAGCGACCCAGTACTATTTTTATCATTTGGATTTTTAGGCGTCGTTATTAGTTTATGCCTCTTCTTTGTGTATTTTTTCATGAAAAAAGTACACGATGCAGATATTAAAGAACAGCATTAAGCACGACGCACAAAGCGCCTTATTAGTTTACTGATTAGGCGCTTTTTATTTTTAAATATAAAAAATTTGCTACACTAGCGCTTCGTTTATTGCAAAGTGCGTAGTACAGACATGATCCCTAAGTTCAAACCCGCATGGTGGATGACCAACCGACACGTTCAAACCATAATGCCGCGTTTTTTTCGTCCTTTTCACCATACTCGCTACGAACTTGCGCAACTTGATACACCCGATGGTGACTTTATTGAGCTTGCTTGGTCACTCCCGCATAACGAAACGGCGCCGCTCGCAGTAGTACTTCATGGACTTGAAGGCAACATAAATAGTTTTTATGCCAAAGGCATGATGAAAGCATTAAAAAAGCAAGGGTTTGCAGTGGTGCTAATGCACTTTAGAAACTGCTCAACCGAAGTTAATCGCCTGCCAAGAGCCTACCATAGTGGCGACACTGCCGATTTAGCTTTTTTTATAAACCATTTAAAACAGCAATTTCCAAAGCGCCCGATTGTGGCGGTTGGCTTTTCATTGGGTGGTAATGTGCTGGCTAAATATTTAGGGGAAGAACACATTCACTGCCCGCTTAGTGCAGCCGCCGTGATATCTGCGCCCTATGATTTGTCATCATCTAGTGATGTTATTCGTAAAAGCTTAGGTAAAATTTATCAAAAATATTTGCTCGATCGGATGAAAAAGTCGATGCAACGCAAACTCCCACAAATTAAACAGCAGATACCGATCACCACTGATCAGTTAATGGAAATTGATGATTTATTAGAGTTCGATAACCAGCTTACAGCACCGCTACATGGCTTTGAAAATGCGCACGACTACTACAAAAAAGCCAGTGCCATGCCGTATTTAAAAGATATTGCGACACCCACACTAATTATTCATGCCAAAGACGACCCTATGCTGTCGATTAAAGCAGTTCCAAGTAGTCAGGATGTAAGTGAGCATGTTACGCTGCGCATCTCAGAGAGGGGCGGCCACGTAGGTTTTATTAGCGGTAACAACCCATTTAAACCCGTGTTTTGGTTAGAGCAAGTGGTGCCTGATTATTTTAAGCAATGTGTATTTAATAACACCGATAAAGAGTGGCTATGATTATTCCTTTTGAACAACTTGATAAAGACACACTGTACAACCTAATTGAAAGCTACGTTTTGCGCGAAGGCACTGACTATGGCGAACAAGAGTTCAGTATTGAAAGTAAAGTAGCGCAAGTAAATCAGCAATTAAAAAGCGGCGAAGCTATGGTGTTTTTCTCTGAGCTACATGAGTCGGTCACCATAATTTCTAAAAGTGAATTCAAAGCACTACAAAGTGAAGCGCAATTCGACGAGTAAACTTGTCAGACACGGCGTAAAAATAGACAATGGCTTTTTTAACTTAAAGAGCCATTATAAATGATAAAACTAAGCTCAATAGTTATTGCAATGTCGATTGCATTAACAGGTGCAGTACACGCAGAAATTACTCCCTCAGATAAAGTAATTAAGCTTGCACACGATACCATTTTAATCGATACCCACATTGATGTACCTTACCGTATTCACGCAAAATGGGCTGATGTAACTAAAGCTACTGATGGCGGCGATTTTGATTACCCTCGTGCAGTAAAAGGCGGTTTAAACGCGCCATTTATGTCGATTTATATTCCTGCTCATTTAGAGTTTGAAGGCAAAGGCAAAAGCCTTCAATTAGCGAATCAACTTATTGATGGTATGGAAGCAATTGCACAACGTGCACCTGACAAGTTTGCCATTGCCAGCTCAACAAGCGATATCGAAGCACAATTTAAGCAAGGTAAAATGTCGATTGCTATGGGCATGGAAAACGGCTCACCCATTGAAGGCGATTTAAACAACCTACAGCATTTTTTTGACCGTGGTGTGCGCTATATCACCCTTGCTCACTCGCAAAGCAACCATATTTCTGACTCATCATACGATATTCGTCGCAAGTGGAAAGGCCTAAGCCCATTTGGTAAAGAACTAGTAAAAGAGATGAATAACATCGGCATGCTGATTGATGTGTCTCATATCTCGGACGATGCGTTTTATCAAGTGATGGAACTGTCTAACACCCCTGTGATTGCATCACACTCATCACTACGTAAATACACACCAGGTTTTGAGCGTAATATGAATGACGACATGTTATTAGCTCTTAAAAAGAACGGTGGTGTTATTCAAATTAACTTTGGTTCAAGCTTTGTTACTGCTAAAGCAGGTACGTGGGGCAAACAGTTAAAAAGTAAAAAAGAAGCGGTAAAAAAAGATGGTACTAAGTTAAGTAAAGATTTTGATGCGATGTACCGCGCTAAAAACCCTTACCCATTTGCAAGCTTAGAGCAAGTGCTTGATCATATTGATCACGTTGTGAAGTTAATTGGTATAGAGCATGTTGGTATTGGCTCTGATTACGACGGTGTAGGTGACTCACTGCCTATCGGCTTAAAAGATGTGTCTAGCTACCCAAACCTTGTACAAGGCTTAGTGGATAGAGGCTACAGCGATAGCGATATTAAAAAGATTTTAAGCGGCAATACGCTAAGAGTGTGGAAGCAAGCTGAGCAATACGCAAAATCTCATTAAGCTTTACGCGCTAGGCTTAGGTCTAGCGCTTATAGCCACTTTAAACACCGTATTTCGCCACTCACGCCCCGCATTCTTAATTAACCTGTATATTTAACCCTCATTTAACACACTTTTTAACAGACTTATATTTCGAAAACAGATAAATTACCCATTTTAGAGGCAGATTATTTTATGACTATAAACAAAGGAACTATTGCGATTGCTATAGCAACACTTGCCTTGGTAATTTCATGCTACGGAACATTTTTTAAAGATCAGGCCAGTTCGCTTAATAAACCCAACCAGCAACAGCTAAGCTCCACAGTTTCTATTAGTACTCCTGCAGAATACCAGCAATCAAATGAAGCCCTAATTGACGAACTAAGCAAGAAAGTAAGTTCGCTACAACGCAAAATAGCAAACTTAAAACTGCACGCTAATGACTCTTATCAAGAACAAGATACCGACGAATTTAAGGAGCTTGTTCTTGACGTACTAGAGGAAAAACAGCAGCAAGAAGATGAAAAACGACGTGAGTAAAATCCTCTTTATAGCTTTTATGCAGATTTACCAGAAGACTATGATTTAAGGATCAAATCAGAACCTGATTATGCTAAACAAATAAACTCTCAATTAAGAGAGCAAACTTTAGATCCAAGCATCTCTGATTTAAATAGGTTAGCTGCACTGAGCCAACTGCAAATGAATATGTATATTCTAAATAAATCTACTATGCCTGAGTATGACTATGAAGTAGTGGGTAACATTTTAAATTTAGCGAACAACAGTAGTGACGAAAAATTTAAAATTCAAGCTGTTGAGTTATCAACTCAAACACCGGTACTTGATTACCGCCTTGCAGAGCAATTTACAAACTTGTTAGAGCAAGACTCGAATGATTATATCCGTCGCTTAGCTGCACAAGGGTTGATGGCGCAATACTACCAAGCTCAAAATAAACAAGGTGGTTATACGAAGCAAATGGCGCAACATCTACTTTCAGTTTATGACAACAGCTCTGACAATACAGTCAGGGCAACGCTTGACGAAATGATGGGTAACCAAGATATGCTTGATGAATTACGTAAGAATGCTGGTTACTAACTAATTAAGTCCATACTCCTACTTTGTTACAGCAATAACATTAATAATTACACTTTACCTCAGGCATAAAAAAACCGAGACTGAGCTCGGGTTTTATTAATGCTTAATGCATTACAACTAATGATTACTCTACGATAGTTGCTACAAAGCACCGATGCCTAAGGTAAGAGCGCCACCTTCACATGAAGTAAATTGCAGACATTAAAAAACCCGAGGCTAAGCTCGGGTTTTTTCGTATTAATTAGCTAGGCTAATTATTACTCTACGATAGT
>NZ_PNCV01000298.1:0-472 GCF_005886925.1 Pseudoalteromonas sp. S3260 | reverse complement strand
GTCTAAAGATGAAGGTGGTCGTCATACTCCATTCTTCAAAGGTTACCGTCCACAGTTCTACTTCCGTACAACTGACGTAACAGGTGACGTACAGTTACCAGAAGGCGTAGAAATGGTAATGCCTGGTGATAACGTTAAGATGACAGTAACGCTAATCGCGCCAATCGCGATGGACGAAGGTCTTCGTTTCGCTATCCGTGAAGGTGGCCGTACTGTAGGTGCTGGTGTTGTAGCAACTATCGTAGAGTAATAGCTACTCTCGAGAAAAAGGTCGCTTAGGCGGCCTTTTTTTATGCCTGAAATTCGGGTGTGGTTGTAGGTTAGGCTAAAGCCCAACCCACAGAAACAGATGTTGTAGGCAAGGCTTTAGCCTTGCGATCGCCGAAGATGGTCTCATTCCAGAGTTCGGGGCCTTGTACACAATCAATAACTCCCCAAAATGGTTAGGCTGAAGCCCAACCCACAGGGGGCG
>NZ_PNCV01000297.1:0-395 GCF_005886925.1 Pseudoalteromonas sp. S3260 | reverse complement strand
TGTTCAATCATCATGATGCCATTACCGAACTTGATAAAGCTCTTCTGGTCGTGGTCGAGTGTGATAACCAAAAAGTGGGCCTGCTGGTGGCCGACTTACTGGCGCAACAGCAAGTGGTAATAAAAAGTTTAGAGGCGAACTATCAGAAGGTTGATGGTGTTTCCGGTGCAACTATTCTCGGTGATGGGCGGGTATCGCTGATTGTTGATATTGCCGGGTTAACCAAAATGGCCGGTTTGAAAAAGCCAGGTGCACAAGAGGCACTCATTGATGCTGCAGCCCTGCATGAGGAGCAGGTATGAAAGTAGAAGGCATTAACGAACATATTATCTTGCAGAACAATCAGGGTCACATTCAGCAATACCTGACATTCATGATGGCTGACGAAGAGTACG
>NZ_PNCV01000296.1:0-394 GCF_005886925.1 Pseudoalteromonas sp. S3260 | reverse complement strand
AGTAAGGCGCTTTTATTGAGCATTAATTCAAACTCTAAACGTACCCGAGCTGACTGGCTAAGCCCTTGCTGAGACTCTGCTAAATCCAACAATAATGTTTTTAACGTTTTACCACTGAGTTGGGCGCTGCTTAACTGGTCGCGTATGCGAATGTAAAGACGCGACATATGTATGCCTTTGGCATCTGCCTTGTCTAAGCTAACAAATACGTCAGTCATGGCGTTCACACGAACGCTTTGCTCAGCAGACATGGGAACATTGATTGGGGTAGAGATTTTTTCCATACCAACCCATTTTAAAGGCGCGCTGGTATGGGCTTTATTACCAGACGCAACGTCTGGAAGTGTCAAATTCATGTGTGGTTCCAGTAAATTATCGATTAAAAGCTAATGCC
>NZ_PNCV01000295.1:0-381 GCF_005886925.1 Pseudoalteromonas sp. S3260 | reverse complement strand
CATTCTGACTCATACTTCCTCCTATTGCGCCTGTACGCGCAACTCCGCGCTACTGCGGGCGCGGTGACCCAATAAACTCTGCACATCACTGGATCTTGGTTTCACCAACTTAAACAGCGGTAGATACAGATCAAAGCTAGCAAGAATAGCCTCGGCTCGCTGCGAACCGGTGAGTTCTAAGTGTTCAGCTATCAATCCACGGAGGTGCTCATGATGTGTTACTAAGTTATCCAGTTCGACTATTTCTACCCGCTCTGGGTTGATGCGTTTATCAAAGTCTTGGGCTTCGTCGAGTACATAGGCAAAACCACCTGTCATCCCCGCACCAAAGTTGACCCCAACCTTACCAAGCACACATACGACGCCGCCGGTCATATATTC
>NZ_PNCV01000294.1:0-424 GCF_005886925.1 Pseudoalteromonas sp. S3260 | reverse complement strand
GTACAGCACAGTCCTCACCTGGGGTCTGCCGCCCTGGATGGTTCTGAGGCCCTTATAGCGACCGCTTTCCCGATTCATGGGTGCAACCCCGACCAGAGATGCGGCCTGTTTGTTGTTAATGTAACCGAGTTCAGGCAGGTTACTTATGATGGACGCAGCAGCGATTTTACCTATGCCGGGCATGCTCTGTAAAATGTTGCTTTTTGCCTGATAGTCAGGACAGCTTGTGATCAGCGCGGCAATTTTATTTTCTATTTTTTCAATCTGATTTTTAAACGCTGTCAGGATAGGTTTAATGGTCATCGCCAGATATTTAGGCATGATGTTCAGGCGGTTCTTTTCCATCGTTTGCATGGTCAGTAGTTGGTTTCGCCGTGTCACCAAGTCACTCATAGCCTGCATGGTCTCTGGCTTGAGTGCTGAC
>NZ_PNCV01000293.1:0-345 GCF_005886925.1 Pseudoalteromonas sp. S3260 | reverse complement strand
CGTCGATTCCGACGGCAACTGGGCCTATATGCTGGATAATGACACTGCCGCTGTGCAGGGGCTGACATCTGCTGACACGATCAATGAGCAGTACATCGTGCAGCTCAGCGATGGCTCCAGCACGACAGTGGATATCGTCATCAAGGGGACTGATGATGCGCTGCCGGTCATCAGTTCACTGGAAGACCAATCTGTCACCGAAGCGACCGGAAGCACGCTTACCAATACCTTTACCGTGTCAGCTGCAGCAGGTATTGCGGCAGTGACGATCGCTGGCGTGGATATCACGGATGCCAGCACCACACCGGTAGTGATCCCCAACCCAGATGGTGAAGGCACGCTGAC
>NZ_PNCV01000292.1:0-369 GCF_005886925.1 Pseudoalteromonas sp. S3260 | reverse complement strand
CGCCGGAGCACAATTTTACCCTGAATATTATCGCCAATTTAACCCACAAAACCAGCCAACGTCAGCATTGATCGAAGGTTTCCATCAGCAACTTTTTAGTGACAGCGAGCCCACGCAGCTCAAAGCCGCTAAAGCATGGGTGGCCTGGGAGGAAACCTTATGTTGCGGCACGGCACCAAGTATTAAACTGCTAGAACCCGCTGCTCTTATCAACCGAGCACAGCTACAGCTGCACTACTTCAAGCACCAGTTTTTTCTACGTGACGATATGCTCATGGACCATGCCAAGGAGTTCGCAGGCCTGCCGGTATGGATGGTTCACGGACGCCACGACTTGATGTGTTCATACGCGCGAGCCCAAGCATTTGC
>NZ_PNCV01000291.1:0-335 GCF_005886925.1 Pseudoalteromonas sp. S3260 | reverse complement strand
GGTGGATGAATACCAAGATACCAATACCAGCCAATACCAATTGGTTAAGCTATTGGTCGGGCAGCGGGCGCGCTTTACTGTCGTAGGTGATGATGACCAATCTATTTATTCGTGGCGCGGGGCAAAGCCACAAAACCTCGTACAATTGAGTAAAGACTACCCGCATCTGCGTCTTATCAAGCTAGAGCAAAATTACCGTAGTGCTGGACGCATTCTTAAAGCGGCTAATATTCTCATTGCCAATAATCCGCATGTTTTTGATAAAAAACTGTTTAGTGAGCTGGGCTTTGGTGATCAGATTAAAGTCATTGGTACTCGCGATGAGGAGCACGAAG
>NZ_PNCV01000290.1:0-255 GCF_005886925.1 Pseudoalteromonas sp. S3260 | reverse complement strand
CCAACCCCCACCCCCCCCCCCCCCCACCCCCCCCCCCCCACCCCCCCCAACACCCCCACCCCCCCCCCCCCAACCCGCCCCCCCCCCCCCCCCTCCCCCCCCCCACCCCCCCCCCCGCCCCCCCCCCCCCCCCCCGCCCCCACCCCCGCCCCCCCCCCCGCCCCCCCCCCCCCCCCCCCCCCGCCCCCCCCCCCCCCCCCACCCACCCCCCACCCCCCCGCCCCAGCCCCCCCACCCCACCCCCGCCCCCCCCCC
>NZ_PNCV01000289.1:0-395 GCF_005886925.1 Pseudoalteromonas sp. S3260 | reverse complement strand
AGCCCCCAGCGAGGCAATAAATAAAGGAATACAAGCAAATAACGTCACCTCGAAAAAGGTCGCTAATGACAGCGGCACGCCGAGCTTAAACATCGCCCAAATAGCACTGCCGTCAGGCTTGGCAAAATGACGAAACACACCCGGTCCATCGATGCGTTTACTTATTAAACTATAAATAAACTGAGCACTGCCCATGGCCGCAAAGACGAGGGCCGTAGCGACGCCACATCCAGCACCTCCGAGCGCAGGTGCGCCGAAGTGGCCGTGTATAAATATATAATTGGCGGGAATATTCACCAGCAAACCGATAATTGAAATATAAAATGCAGGCGCGGTGTAGGCCTTCCCCTCAGCCACATTGCGAAACAGCGAGTAAACAAAGAACCCAGGCAGGC
>NZ_PNCV01000029.1:0-7813 GCF_005886925.1 Pseudoalteromonas sp. S3260 | reverse complement strand
TCCGAAGCTCAGGTTATTTACAATTATAAGATTTTACAAATAAAAAAGCCCGCAATACATAGATTGTGGGCTTTTTTAAACGCGCTGTTAGTTAATCCATCGAGAAGTGATCTAGGCTCGGTTTCACTCTGGCTTGTCGGCGTTTCACACTTTTATAGCAAATAACGTTACAAACAAGCTGTAGGCCAATAACTAACCAACTTAGTGTTATTAAGCCACTAATAGCTGTGCTGCTAAAAACTAACATAACAGCAATAACAATATGTACAATTAAGGCCACATTTAAAAAGCGATATAAGCTCTGCTTAAATTGTGTATGTTTAAACTTACTAAAAACAGCCAAAAGTATACTGACAATCAGTAGCAGCCAGTTAATTGCTAAGCCAAAATAAATGACCGTCGTTTGCATTAATGTATCCTCACCGTATCAAGGTAACGCACTATAAAGCGATTCACTTTATCCGTGCGCTTTTATAAGCTCTTTTGCATTTGCTTTAGCTGTTTTGCTAATGTTATCACCACCCAGTAATCGAGCAATCTCATTTACTCGACCATCTTTATTCAATGCCAGCATATGCGTAAATGTTTCACCGTCTGCAATTTCTTTGGCAACAAAAAACTGCTGATGAGCGCTACTGGCCACTTGCGGTAAATGGGTCACACAAATTACTTGCGTAGACTTACCTAGTTGGCGCAGTAGTTTACCAACAGCAGCAGCTGTTGGGCCAGAAATACCAACATCCACTTCATCAAAAATAAGCGTAGGGGTCGTGACTTTTTGCGCAATAATAACCTGAATAGCTAAACTAATGCGTGATAGCTCACCACCAGAGGCTACTTTTGCTAAAGGTTGCAATGGTTGCCCTGGGTTTGTTGATACTAAAAACGAAACATTATCAAAGCCTAAGCTATTTGGAGCGCGATCGTTTTGTGCAGTCAATGCTATTTCAAATACGCCATTTTCCATAGATAGATTAGCCATGCTTTCGCTGATCAATCCATTTAATGTATTCGCATACTGGTGGCGACTTGCACTTAATTGTTCACTGGCGTTTTGATAATCCTCAAGGGCATGTTCAATTTCACCTTCAAGTTGCTCAAGACGTGAGCTGTTATTACTTATCGACTCAAGCTCTTGTGCAATAGTTTGATGAAATCCAACGAGCTCTTGGGGTTTTATATGGTGTTTTCTGGCTAAGTCCATTGCACCACTGAGTCTGTTTTCTACTTCAGTTAATCGCTGAGGATCCAAGTCGGCTTGTTCAGTGTAATTACGTACTTCTCGGCTTGCTTCTTCAACTTGAACAGCGGCTTCTGATAATAATGTTGCCACACTGGCTAAGCTTTCATCATACTGTGCAAGTTCAGTAAATTGTTGGGCGCTGTGCTGTAAAATGGAACACGCATTTTGTTCATCATTTTCATATAAATGCTGCAACTCGCGCTGGCAGACTTGCAATATAGTTTGGCTATTGCTGAGTTTATAATGTTCAGCTTCTATTTGCTCAAATTCATCTGCCTGCAACGCAAATTCATCAAGCTCTGCGACTTGATACTCCAATAGTTGCTTTTGTGCGGCTTGTTGCTGCTGCTGTTGTTCTAGATGTTTAAATTCTTTTTGTAAGTCAGCAAATTGTTTATAACGCTGGCTTACAGCATTAACAAGATTATGATGGCCTGCATATGCATCGAGTAATTGTAGCTGATGCTCTGCCTTTAATAGGTGCTGGTGCGCATGTTGGCCATGAATAGAAATTAAATATTGGCCTAGCTCTTTTAGTTGTGCAGCGGTAACTGGGCTGCCATTAATGTAGCTTTTACTGCGACCATTTTTACAAACAACTCGACGAAGTAAACATTCGTTGTCGTCGTTATTAAGCATGTTCTCTTCTAAAAAAGCATGAGCGAGTGGTAAATTGCTTAAATCAAATTGTGCACTTACCTCTGCTTTATCAGTTCCTGGGCGCACAGCAGACGCTTCTGCTCGCTCTCCAAGACACAATGATAATGCATCAATGGCGATTGATTTACCTGCTCCCGTTTCACCGGTGATAGCGGTCATACCCGAATGCCATTCTGTGCTTAAATTACTTACGATTGCAAAATTTTTAATTTCTAAACCAATTAACATACTGTTCATCCATCCAGTGAATTAACTGTTAATTTATACAGTGTTTTGGTTTTTTGCAAATTAAATTTCTATATTTTAAGCAAGGCTGGACTCAATTAATGTTTTTTTTTCTTCATCAATAGGGAGGTTTTCATCGTTAAGGTCAATACTATCAACTGGTTGCGCTATGTCTTCAGTTTTTAACTTTAAAATTAGCGTAGGAAGGACTTCTTGATAAAAGTTTTTATTATATAAAATACCTTGAGCTGGTAACTCTGCTATAAAATATTGAGTGGTATCGGAAAAAGCTTGGCTGTTATTATTTTTATAGGTTTTTATTAGTTCTTCGTTAAGTATATTAATAAGTAAATCGCATAGCGACTCTAGCTTGTTTAAATTTTCATCAGTGTGTGGCTGTACCACAAAAAAATTACTGACAACGGCTTGAATTCGAGGAAGGTGTTTAGCACTAATGACTTTTGCATCAAGTAACTCGTTAAGTTTTATTTTTAAACGTGATTGAGTACTTGCAACGCGTTCGTTAAACAGCTTTTTCTTTGCTTTAATGGTTTTTTTTCGATTACTCTCAATTAGCAAGTAACTGCCAAGTAAAGTAATTAATAATAATAAAGCAAGAAATACTACATAACTCATTACTACTTTTTCCTGATGATATTTAAAACTTCTAGTCCAATATTTTGCGCTAAAGTTGCATGTTTGGCAATAAAATTAGTATAACCGGCTACCCCAATTTAGCTTTTTACGTAGCACATTATAATAAGAGTAATTTTTTGGGTGAATTAATCGTAATTTTCTATCTGCTTTGCGAATAACGACCTCATCACCGGGTAATACGGCAAGTACAACATGGCTGTCGCAACTTACCTGTAAGCTATCGGTATTTTCTAAACTAAGCTTTAAACGTACTTCGTTATCGGCATCTACCACTAAAGGGCGGCTTGATAAAGTATGCGGGAACATAGGAACCAATGACATTGCATTAAGCTCTGGTGTTAAAATAGGCCCGCCGCCCGATAAAGAGTATGCCGTTGAGCCTGTTGGAGTCGACACAATCAAACCGTCGGAGCGTTGAGAAAATACAAAGTCATCGTTTATAAAGGCTTCAAACTCAATCATATGTGCTACTTTATCAGCATGAAGCACTGCTTCGTTTACTGCAGAATTAGCGCTTTTAAGTTCGTTATGACGATACACTTCAACTTCTAATAAAAAACGTTTTTCTTCAATGTAATCGCCGCTGAGTACCTGTTCTAAGCTACCCTCAAACCCTTCTGGATTTAAATCGGTTAAAAATCCTAAATTACCTCTATTTACACCAATTACGGCTATATCAAAGCGAGCAAGCACCCGTGCAGCACCCAGCATATTGCCATCGCCTCCAACCACAATCGCCAAGTCGGCACGCTCGCCTAAATCAACGAGCTTTACGAGTTTGTCGCTCGGTACATCACTAAGTTGACTCCCTGTACGTCTTTCAACAATCACCTCAAAGCCTAAAGCTAATAAAAACGTATGTAATCGTTGTAAAGTAGCGGCAGCATTAGGATGATTTGGCTTACCAATCAAGCCGATAGTGTTAAAGGGAGAGTCCATAATAAATACACTGAGAGTTCTAATATTTGTAGAGTAACCTAAAACAGAAGTGTTTGAAAACACAGATCTTAATAATAACCAGCGGATTTAATTAATTCACTGTAAAATTTAGATTTATTGTATTTTTTATACTTGAAATAATAATACTTAGCCCCGATATAACAGCTATGCGTAAAGATGTAGATAACATGAAACTAAACCCACGAGATCAGCAAATATTTGCCGCTGTTATGAGTATGTACTGTAATGGCGATGGCTTACCTGTGCCGTCAACAAAAATTGCAAAGCAAAAAGGTATGGCGGTATGCTCTGCCACTGTGCGTAACGCGATGGCGCGCCTTGAAAAAATAGGCTTGTTGTATTCACCACATACATCGGCTGGCCGAGTGCCAACCAATGATGGGTTTGACTATTGGTTTGATGAGTTTTTTACGCTCAATGATATTGCTAATTATTGGCAGCCTGAGCAGGCTGAGTTAGTTGAATTGGCACATGGCTTGAGTCAACGTTACCAAGTATGCTGTTGTGTGGGGCTACCTCAAGTTAGAACTCAACAGGTATTTAGAGTAGAAGTACTCGACTTTGACGCTAATAACTGGCTTATCTTACTTTTAGACAGAGCAGGGCAAAGCCATAATATTTGCATTAACAAGCCTGATGATCCTAGTGACGGCCAACGCTATGAGTTTGCCACTTGGCTTAACACTGTATTTAGCCAGCAAACGCTCATTGAAGGGCTATACAGAATGCAGGCAATGGCAAATACGGCACCGCGTAATTGTCATGACTCTTTAACTCAATGGACGCGTGAACTAAGCCAAAAATTAGGTTCAGATAACAGTATTGTGGTGGGCGAAAACTACCTTTATAAAAAAATAGATTGTGAGCAAAGTCTTAATATTGGTGTTTCATTTTTAAATTTTGTGGAAGATAAGCTCGCATTTAAAAACGGGGTCTCTATTCTCAGTGCTGAAAACTTACCTTTTAGCACCTGTGATGATCTCATTGTGATCACTGTGCCGTACTTTCAAAATCAGGAATATCAAAGTCGTTTTTGTGTTATTTGTCCGAAATCAGCGCAATTAGAGAAAATAATCCAAGAATTTAAATTATTAGAGCCATCGAGCTCTTGAATCTTTTTATTCAATCCCCATAATTACCGCAGTTGTAAAGAATTGGAGCGTATATTTTATGTCTGAGCAGACACAAAACCCAGAGCAAGAAGTAGAATTGAACGAAGAAGTGGCGCAAATGGAAGCCGACGTTGAGGCTGCAGTAGAAGCAGCAGAACAACACGCCGAGCAAGAGCAAAGCCCTGAAGCAGAAATTGCAATGTTATATGCTGAGTTAGAAGCGGCAAAACAAACCATTGCAGATCAGAAAGATAGCGTCGTTCGCGCTGCTGCTGACGTTGACAATATGCGTCGTCGTGCTGCACAAGATGTTGAGAAAGCACACAAATTTGCACTTGAAAAGTTTGCTAATGAATTACTCCCTGTTATAGATAACTTAGAGCGTGCTATTGAGTTCTCTGATAAAGAAAATGAAACGCTTAAGCCTTTGTTAGAAGGTATTGATATGACAGTAAAAAGCTTTAACGATGCAGTGGCTAAATTTGGCGTTGAAATTGTAAACCCACAAGGTGAGCAGTTTAACCCAGATTTTCATCAAGCAATGTCGATTCAGCCAAGTAATGATGTGACGCCTAATACTGTGTTAGCAGTAATGCAAAAAGGTTACACATTAAACGGTCGTTTATTACGTCCTGCAATGGTTATGGTATCAAAAGCAGCTGATGCTTAATTAAGTATACAATTAAAAAATGCCTCATTATGAGGCATTTTTTTTGTCTTTAAAATAATGAACTAACTGCACTAGGATAGTGAGTACAACTGCGCTGAACATTAAACTTGAAAATGGAACTGCACTTTGTGCATGCATTACCGCTAATATAGGGCCTACTAATGCGCCACTACCAAAACGTAAGGTGCCAATAACCGCCGTTGCAGTCCCTGTATTTTGCTCAAATTTCATCAAAATCAATGAATCTGCGTTACTTGCTATTATACCTAGGCTCATCATCAACGGAGCAATAGCCGCAACAATAAAGTAAAGTGACAAGTTTAATACGCTAAAGCTAAGTAATGCTGCGCCAGAGATAAAGCCACACATTAAGCCATAATAAAGCATTTTGCGTGAGCCAATACGTGGCACTACGCGAGTATTTAAGAAATTACCAAACATCAACGCCATCACATTAAAAGCGAATAACAGGCCAAACAATTGTTCTGATACTTTAAATAGGTCGAGGTAAATATAAGGGACGGACGTTAAAAAGCAAAAAAAGCCAAACGACACAAACATCGAGCTTAAAATATCGGCGCGGGCGTGCGTATTACTTAATACCACTTTATAACTTGAGAAGAATAATGCTAATCCTTTTCGCTCATTTTTAAATATTGGAATATCGATTAAGTAACGTTGCACAAAAAGTAAAATAACAAAGCTATAGGTCGCTAAAACAATAAAAATAGTCGACCATACCGAAAAGCCTAAAATAGCCGAGCCGATAGAGGGGGCAAGTAACGGCGCTATCATCATAATCATAGACACGTAAGACATACCTTTAGCAGTATTTTTTTGATATATATGCCTAATGATCCCAGGGACGACAACCGTAGCGGCCGCGCCTGTAAATGCCTGTACAGCTCTTAACAGCCAAAAAGTATGCACTTCAGTGGTAAATGCTAACGCCAGTGAACTTAAGCCAAATAAACTGAGACCTATCCTTGCCAGTTTACGCCTGCCAATTTGATCGGCTATGGGGCCAAAAAATAACATGCCCAATGCATAACCCGCTAAGTATATACTCAACGATATTTGAACATTTGGCATGCTGGTATTGAGATCATTGGCAATCACCAGCATCGCCGGTAAATACATATCAATGGCTAAAGGCGTGATCGCGACAATACTGGCTAATAAAGGCAATAAAATACGGGTATTAAAAGAAGAAGCCGAAGCACTCATTTAAAAACTCAAAACAACGAATACAGGCCCAACATTATAGCAGGGCAATAGCCTTGGATAAACTTAGTTTGCCTGCTAACTTAATTGTTTAATTGCAAAAAGCAAAGATTTTAAACTAACACCGCGTTTGGTATTCTATACTTAGTAACAAACTTTTTTAGGGTAACACAATGAAAAAATTGGTTTTGATAGTTCTAGCCAGTGCAGTATTGGCAGGTTGTAAAACATCACCAACTGGGCGCACGCAAATTGCGTTTTACTCAGATCAGCAAATGACTCAAATGGGCACTGCCAGTTTTGCAGAGATAAAAAAAACGCAGCCGATAAATAAAGACCCAAAAGTAAACAGTTACGTCAATTGCATTGCTGAAAAAGTAGTGGCCGTGCTTCCTACAGAATATGCATCTCAAAATTGGGAAGTGGTGGTATTTGAAGATGAATCTGCAAACGCCTTTGCATTGCCTGGCGGTTATATTGGTGTACATACGGGGCTCTTAAAAATAGCCACAAATCAAGATCAGGTTGCCACTGTTTTGGGCCATGAAGTTGGACACGTGATTGCTGAGCATTCAAATGAACGGGTCTCACAAAGTTCTATTTTACAAACGGGTATGCAGCTGGGCAATGCGGCGCTTGAAATGGGTAACGTGCAATACCGTAATGAAATTATGCAAGGCCTTGGTTTAGGCGCTCAATATGGTGTGGTTTTACCCTTTAGTCGCTCACATGAGTCAGAGGCAGATACAATTGGTTTAGATCTTATGGCGCAAGCAGGGTTTAACCCTAAAGAGTCTGTAACGCTTTGGCAAAATATGAGCCAAGCGGGCAGTGGAGCTACGCCAGAGTTTTTATCAACTCACCCAGCACCAACGAGCCGTATTGCAAATTTACAATCGCAAATGAGTAAAGCGCTTAGCGAGCAAAAAACAGCTAAAGCACAAGGTAAAAATCCGCAGTGTAGGTTGTGATTTAAATAGTCGTTAGACAATTAAAAAAGCCTGTAGATTTAAACTGACAGGCTTTTCAATTATCATGTTACTAGATGTATGGACTCCCTCT
>NZ_PNCV01000288.1:0-277 GCF_005886925.1 Pseudoalteromonas sp. S3260 | reverse complement strand
CTTACCAACCACAGTCACGAGTACCGAGGTGTCGCCAATGCTAGCAAGTACGGCACCGTCTGCTTGACGTGCAATCGCACCCGTTTCTAGCGTTACAGTGTGTTCACCGTATTGAAATTCTTTAATAATTGGTTGCACTTAATTATTTCCTTTAAGTTGCATTTAGCCCTACTTAATCGTACTAAGCAGACTAAAGTTTGGTTTTCTCAAGCACCTTACCAATTACAGTAAATAACCACACTCACGCTGGAATGCCTTTATTTACTACAATTGGCAA
>NZ_PNCV01000287.1:0-286 GCF_005886925.1 Pseudoalteromonas sp. S3260 | reverse complement strand
ACAAATACAGTGTAAAACACATAATATTATTGGTACTCAGCCTACTTGTGCTTAACAGTTGGGGGATTGCCAATGCTCACACGCAATTTTGTAGCGTTACTGATCAGCCGAGTGTCGCCCTCGAATTAGAAGCTACATCAAGCCCAGCTCAAGATAAAGACAGCGAGAAAGATTTTGACTTTACCGCTACTTCAATTTCAGCAAATACATACCAATCCTTAGCACTTAGAGCGGCTCACGCCGAGCTAGGTAAAGGTGCACTATGTAACTTACGCCCACAACAACG
>NZ_PNCV01000286.1:0-332 GCF_005886925.1 Pseudoalteromonas sp. S3260 | reverse complement strand
CGTACACAGCAGCAATTAGGTTATTTGGTCGGTGCAGGCTATGCGCCGTTTAATTCTCGCGCTGGACTGGCATTTTACGTGCAATCACCCAATGTCGATGCGCACACGTTACTTTCTCATCACCGCGCCTTTATTAAGCAGTGTGTTCAGGACTTTGCTGAAATTGATGAGCCGCACTGGCAACAAGCCAAGCACAGCCTCTACCGGCAAATTGCCGAAAAGGACAAAAACCTGCGCTTGCGTTCACAACGCTTCTGGTTAGCAATTAGTAACCCGGGCGTCGATTTTAGCCTGCAAAGTAACTTATTAACGACCCTTGATGCTATCTCCTT
>NZ_PNCV01000285.1:0-261 GCF_005886925.1 Pseudoalteromonas sp. S3260 | reverse complement strand
TCGCACAAAAAGGCCACGATATAAATGCCCAGCTAAATCGTTACGACCAAACAAGTTTTCGACTAAGTAGCGCTTGAGCTCTTTGGCTTGTTTCACGCCTTTACCATGACTGCGCTTTTGGCCAATTTTGACTTCGAGTGGCAATAAGTACATTTTGCCCTCTTTAAAACCAACAAAGAGAACGTCATCAGAAATCGCGCCACTTTTAAAGCCCTGAGCAAAACGAGAGAACTCACTTTCGCTCATTTTAAGACCTACATT
>NZ_PNCV01000284.1:0-293 GCF_005886925.1 Pseudoalteromonas sp. S3260 | reverse complement strand
ATTTCGCTTGCTAAGTACTTCATCGATTTTCACCTGATTGGCTGCTTGCTGCTGCTCAAGCGATTGTAACGACCATTGTAGATACCCCGTCACCGACGCCAGCGTTAATGCGATAGCCGCAGCGCAACCGATAATCAAAGACTTTGTTGATAAGCGTTGAGTTGCTTTGCCTTTCTCTCCCGCAGCATCATATGTCAAACCAATCACGTCATGCAGTTTATATTCGCTAAAAGCCGCTGCAATTTGTTCTTGTGTATCACTGTGGGTCAAATCCAGCAAGGCAGTCGTGCCCT
>NZ_PNCV01000283.1:0-432 GCF_005886925.1 Pseudoalteromonas sp. S3260 | reverse complement strand
TGAGCGTGACCTCCGGCGGCATCGATGCGGCCGGCAACACGATCACCGGCGTAGCCGATGGCGCCATCAACGCCTCCAGCGGCGATGCCATCAACGGCAGCCAGCTGCAGGCGGCGGGCGACAGTCTGGCCAGCAACGTGCTGGGTGGTAATGCCGACTACACCGGCAACGACTTCACCATGAGTGATGTGGGCGGTACCGGTGAGAGCACTATCGATGAGGCGATTCGCCTCGGCCAACACCGCCGCCAATGCCGGCTGGAACGTGGCTGACACCAACGGAAACAGCCACAACATCGGCCCGAACGGCAAGGTGACCTTCGACGGCGACAGCAACGTCACGGTGACCGAGTCTGGTGCTGACGATGATGCCAAGGTCCAGGTCGCGCTGAATGACGACATTACGGTCGATAGTGTGGCAGCCGATAGCGTG
>NZ_PNCV01000282.1:0-336 GCF_005886925.1 Pseudoalteromonas sp. S3260 | reverse complement strand
AAACGCGCCTCCTGTTAACTCACTGACATACATCTGTGAGCCCTGATAAGTACCGCTAAAAGTGGGGGCCACTAGGCTCCAGCCTTTTTCGGCTACCACCACAGGGTAACTGGCATCGATGGTCACCGCATATTTAGGTTGCTGATAGCTTTGCATAAAGGTGCGTAGTGGTTGCCAGTCGGACTCCTCGGCCAAATAAATCATCAGTTCAATGCGATTATCTAATTGTATGCCCTGGTCTTTAATGGCTTTCATGGCATACAACGCGGTGGCGATTGCGCCTTTGTCGTCCTCGGTACCTCGGGCGATTAGTTTGCCCGGCTCGCTCGTGCTATC
>NZ_PNCV01000281.1:0-222 GCF_005886925.1 Pseudoalteromonas sp. S3260 | reverse complement strand
CACTACTTTTTAGCAGCTAAACACAGACGTATGAAAGCAGTAATCCTCCCATTAACCTTAGCGCTAAGTTCGCTCGTTATCACGCCGGCTCAGGCAGAGCCTCGCCATGGCGTTGCCAGTCACTACATTCAAGGTGAGGGTGATGTTAAAGGCATTAAATTGGCCTATCAGTACTACGTCAACGACTATTTACCCGAGCAATTCTCCCAGTTTGATGTGTAC
>NZ_PNCV01000280.1:0-313 GCF_005886925.1 Pseudoalteromonas sp. S3260 | reverse complement strand
GACTCTCTTTTCTCTGCTTAGCAGTCCATTGCGCTGTTATTGTTTATTAATTGTGTGCCTCATGAGTCCATACCCTGAGGCTAAAGCACTTGGTTATCTTAAAGCGGCCATCATTTGGGGCAATGCTGCGCTTTCGTATAGGTGTTATATTCCGTATCATTGGGTTTTAGTCAAGTGAAAGAAGCGGATGAATATTCAACAGGTTATTGACGACATTAACACCGATGTACGTTCACGATTGTCGCAGTTCGAGGGCGCGGTGGCCAGTTATATTCCGGCTTTGGCTGAGGTCGATGGCGAGCAGTTTGCTATG
>NZ_PNCV01000279.1:0-255 GCF_005886925.1 Pseudoalteromonas sp. S3260 | reverse complement strand
AAAAGGCTACGACATTTTACGTGCTACGGTAGGCACTAAAGTCGCAGGAATAAAGCTCGGTGCCATGTACCAAACACAAGAGCCCGCAGCAGGTGGTGAAGACAGCGACGGCTTCTTAGTAAGTGCAGCATATGCGATTGATAAAACGGTATTAAAAGCGCAATACCAAACCATGGATTTTGCTGGCAACGACCGTAATGCGATGACCGCTGGCGTTGATTACAAGTTTAATAAAAGTACCAAGTTATTTGGCTT
>NZ_PNCV01000028.1:0-1324 GCF_005886925.1 Pseudoalteromonas sp. S3260 | reverse complement strand
CTTAACCAGAGTTCAGGTTAGCTAGGCAAAAAATTTGCTATTTAGTTGTTCTCAGCAATTGCTCCTGCATTGCTCTACCTTCTGCATCCATGCAGTCGTAATGAGAGTTTTTTAACGCAGGTAGCGACACGTTTAGCCCCGTAAAATGATTAAGTATTATTGCCGACTGTTCTAGTTTAAGCGTGCATTCAGTTTCACTCACTACAATAGTCTACTTTTTAAACAGCACCGGTCACAACCTAATGGCTAAGAAGGAGTAAACTATACATATGCATGTGATGTTATCAGCTAAATTAAGATACCTTATTTTTACCGCATCTTTTTGTCTGATGGCTTTAGTGAGTGATTACAGTAACGCAATTGAAGCAATTCAACCCAAAAACGAACAGCCCACACATACCACTACTTTAAATATAAGTACGGGCGAATGGCCGCCTTTTTTAAGCGAATCGTTGCCTCACAAAGGCGTGGTTGCGCATTTAATTACCGATATATTTGCACAAGCCAACATTAAAGTTAACTTTACCTTTTTACCGTGGCCGCGCGCTTACCACGACACCATTAATGACAAATATGCAGCCACTGCGGTATGGATGTTTGAACAACAACGTACTGAGGATTATTTTTACAGTGAGCCAGTGCTAAACGAGCGTTTTGTATTTTTTTATCATAAACAACGCCCGTTTAACTGGCAAAAACTCAGTGATTTAAAAGGCTTATTACTAGGAGGTGGGCTTGCCTATAGTTACGGCAAAGAGTTTGATAAAGCAGCTGATGAAGGCTTGTTCGATATGTCGCGTGTAAGTACAACAGAGCAAAATTTTCAGCGTTTAGCTATGGGCCGCATTGATGCCTTTGCCGAAGAGCAAAGCGTAGGCTATCACATATTAGCAGGGCAAAAACCGACAATAAAAAATGGCATTGTGCACCACCCAAGGCCACTATTAATCAATAAAAGCTTTGTGATGTTCCCTAAAAATAACCCACGCAGTGAACAGCGGCTTGAAATATTTAACCAGCAATTACTTAAATTTAAACAAAACGGCCGCTACCAAGCCTACTTTGATGCGTTAGATAATGGCGCTTATCAACCCGCAAATAGCGCCCTGGCCGACTAACCTGTAGGCAGGACTTTATGCCGCGCGTTTTATGTTTGGAACGCGGGTTTCGGGCTACGAGCTAGGTTTTAGGTTTTAGGTTTTAGGTTTTAGGTTTTAGGTTTTAGGTTTTAGGTTTTAGGTTTTAGGTTTTAGGTTTTAGGTTTTAGGTTTTAGCAAAAGAACGAAGCCCGTTGTCTTCTTTGTGTTCAAATAATTTTTAAGTT
>NZ_PNCV01000278.1:0-315 GCF_005886925.1 Pseudoalteromonas sp. S3260 | reverse complement strand
TATTGTGGTGTTAGCTTTACTACCTTGGATTGACCGTGGTCGCGTACGCTCTATTCGCTATCGTTGTGGTTTCCACAAATTGAATATTGCGCAGTTCGTTGTGACCTTTGTTATTCTTGGTTGGGTTGGTGCAACACCGCAAACTGATTTCAAAACAATTCTGTCGCAGATTTGTACGGTGACCTATTTCATGTTCTTTGTGTTACTGTTCTTCTACAGTAAAAACGAGAAAACCAAGCCATTGCCAGAGAGGTTGACGAAATGATGAAGAAACTAGTTGTCGGTTTATTCGCATTGCTGCCTACTTTGTCGATG
>NZ_PNCV01000277.1:0-412 GCF_005886925.1 Pseudoalteromonas sp. S3260 | reverse complement strand
CTCTGCGCCTGCTGGGCATCATTCACGCCTTGGCTATAGCGCTGAAGCAATTGCTGTTGTGCGGGTTTAAGCTGAGCATAAATGCGCTTTGAGCGTTTACGCAGTTGATGGAAACGCATTTTCTTATCCAATGGCAAAGCGGCCTCACCAAAAAGCGCACTAAGTTCGCCCGCCGCATTACGCCGCAGTAAATCCATTTGAAAGAAACGGTCTTGCGAATGGGCAAAACCCAGCCCATATGCGGCATCGGCCATTGAGTGAGCATCGACAATGGCCTGCCCTAGCGCATCGCGCTTTATCGTCACCACTTTATCAATGCTCTGACTTTGACCGCGACCATCGAGGCTTGGCAAACTGAGATATAAAATGGCATAAAGGACTGCCGTTACCAGAAGTAGCAAAACAATGACTG
>NZ_PNCV01000276.1:0-311 GCF_005886925.1 Pseudoalteromonas sp. S3260 | reverse complement strand
AGAAACCTTGTGAGCATTAATCAAATCAGCATTGGCGATACGCTGTTGCTTGGCTTGCCACTCGCGCATCAGCGCCAGGTCATACTCATCGGCCTTATCAAAGCTCTGCTTCAGCAGCGCCACTTTCGAGAAGTCTTCTGCTGTGGCTAATTGCGCAGCCGAGTTACCATTAACGATTAAGGTGCCGCCCTGCGCAACCCACTTGTCCAAAGCGCTAATATGGCTTTTCGATAACTCACCATACCAACGACTAGGGACAATGATGACATTGTAGCCACGAAGATCGCTGTAAGAGAGCATCTCTTGGCTTA
>NZ_PNCV01000275.1:0-284 GCF_005886925.1 Pseudoalteromonas sp. S3260 | reverse complement strand
ATCTTACACACAGTGTGCAATTGACTCAGCTGGTGCCCAGTGCAGCGCTACTAAACGACCGTGACAGTGATTATATTACTGAGGTAGCCAACACTACTGATACGCAACATATCCACTTGATTTATCAATTGTTGTTAGCGGGTAAGCGGGATCTACAGTGGGCCAGCTCTGCGCAAGTGGGCTTTGAGATGTTAATGCTACGCCTGCTCGCTTTTGAACCACAGTATGGCACTTCGACCACATCGACGGCTCAACAGCCGCCGCCTCGTGGTGATAATGAAGAA
>NZ_PNCV01000274.1:0-227 GCF_005886925.1 Pseudoalteromonas sp. S3260 | reverse complement strand
CCCAATACTGCATCGCCTGTGCAAAACGAGGATGAGGCATTAACTGGTTCAGAATTTGATAAATCAGTGCCATACCATAGTAGCCATGGCAAACACCGGCGTCGGTAATATGGCCAGATTTTTCATCACGCTCGGCGGCACGCAGGCCAACCTCCAGCGCCCGCTCTACATAGCTTGGGCGGTCCAGAGCCTGACCAACCCGTGCCAATGTCATTGCGATGGTCAGG
>NZ_PNCV01000273.1:0-385 GCF_005886925.1 Pseudoalteromonas sp. S3260 | reverse complement strand
CTTTCAGCATAGCTATATTCTGTTCATTCCTAAAAAAACCAAAAATACTTTTGGCTACTTTTGTACCCACATCTTCCAACTGCATGAGTTCCTCTTCTGTTTTATTAGCGAAATCGAGTAAATGAGTTACGGCATTGGCCAATGTTTTAGCCGTTGTTTCACCCACAAAACGAATCCCCAATCCATAAATTAATCGGTATAGTGGTTGTTGCTTACTCGCTTCAATAGCAGAGAATAAATTATCGATTGATTTTTTCCCGAAACCCTCTAGCTCGCCAATCTTCAATCTGGAATCTGATAATCTGTAAATACCGGGAATATCTGATAATAAACCTAACTCATAAAACTTTCGCACATTCGCTTCACCAAAACTTTTTAAGAACTG
>NZ_PNCV01000272.1:0-378 GCF_005886925.1 Pseudoalteromonas sp. S3260 | reverse complement strand
GCGCTTAACGCGCGTTCTCACGCACGAGATTGCCAACTCGATTACCCCGCTGTCATCATTGGCACACACCTGCACCGGTCTGTTGCCACAAGGACTGAGTTTTACCGATAGCGAAGATAAAGAAGACTTAGCACTCGCCTTACAAACCCTGCATAGCCGCACTGAAGGGTTAAGCGCCTTTATCGCACGTTTTCGATCCATCAGTAATCTGCCCAAGCCAGATCTCAAGGCGCAATCTCTTGCAGATGTGGTAACACGTTGTTGTGCCCTATTCAAAACAGACTTGGCGCAGCAGCATATTGCTCTAAAGCTACTAACCCACAGCGACACTTTAGTGATGTGTGATGCCCAGCAAATTGAGCAGGTATTAATTAACCT
>NZ_PNCV01000271.1:0-317 GCF_005886925.1 Pseudoalteromonas sp. S3260 | reverse complement strand
AACATCTGATTGAAGAACGGTTCACCAATGGAAATAGAGCCAAGGCCGAGCTCCTTGTGCACCATAGGGAGCAACGTGCCAAGCAGGACAATAAGGGTTGCCACCACCAGTAAAATATTGTTTAGCCACAGTGCGACTTCACGGGAGAATAGGCTATAACGCCCCTCACTTTGTACCTGCCCTGCACGCAGAGCATACAGCAACAAGCCGCCACCGACGACGATGGCTAAAAACGCCAAAATAAACATACCGCGATCTGGGTCTGACGCGAACGCGTGCACCGAGACGATGATCCCTGAACGCACGATAAAGGTACC
>NZ_PNCV01000270.1:0-297 GCF_005886925.1 Pseudoalteromonas sp. S3260 | reverse complement strand
AACAGCTCGTATTGGCCTCGCTGTTGGTCTAGCTCTTGCCAGGCTAAGTTGTCTTGCTCGCTGATGTGGTAGCCACTGACTAGTTTTTTGTTAATGTAAAGCAGTTGCGTTAGCTGCGATAAATCAATCTGACTCATACCGGGTCATTACTCTCATTAGTGGGCTCGCTGGCGGCAACGAAGGGATACAAGGTAAAGCGCTTGCCAGCGAAGGTCTTTTGTTCGGGGTGGGTATCTTGTTCGAGTGCTAAGCTCGCGTCGTTAATAAGCTTTTGATACAGGTAAAGTAGCTCATCGG
>NZ_PNCV01000269.1:0-265 GCF_005886925.1 Pseudoalteromonas sp. S3260 | reverse complement strand
TTCAAAGCGTTATCGTCTATTGAAACATGCCAAATAGTGCTTGTAGAAAATAATCAGCAGTATGTATTTGACGATACGTAATCAGAGCTTAAAGTAACGGTAAACGTTAATGATACTGCTATTTATAAAGCATTTGCTCTCTCGGGAAGTATTGGCGCGGGAGAATCTTACATATTAGGGCAGTGGCAGTGTGATAACTTAACTCGGTTGATCGAAATTTTTGCAATTAACCAAGATAAACTAGACGCATTTGAAAATAAATTAT